>NZ_BAAAAP010000025.1:0-54149 GCF_054768215.1 Clostridium sp. CTA-1 | reverse complement strand
TATTATTAATTCTATATATTTAAATATTCTATATTATATTAGGAGGTGCTAATAATGACAAAAAATTTAGTGCCAGAAGTAAAAGAAGCTTTAAATAGATTTAGAATAGAAAGCTCAAAAGATATGGAAATAGGTTCTACAAATTTTAATAATCCTAAAAATTTTTCTAATAAAGTAAAACTTAATTCAGATGAATCTTTTAATCCATATAAATTTTAAACGAATAATGATATAAAATTCACAATATTTCTTTAAAACTCTATTATAGATTAATAATAAAAGCCCTATTTAATTGTAAATTTTATTTACCTAAATAGGGCTTTATATATTTTCTAGTTTATATCTGAAAACTCTATATGTATTTTTTTAGAAATATCATTGTGTATAACAGTTTTCTCTATCTTTTCATAACATTTATCCATATTTTTATTTATTTTAACAGTAAATGTAGTTCCCTTTCCTAGAGTACTATTTACTTTTATTTCTCCACCCATAAGATCCACAATTTTCTTAACTAATGAAAGTCCTATACCTGTTCCTTCTGCATTTCTTGATAATGAACTATTCACTTGAGCAAATCTATTAAAAATGCAATCTATTTTTTCTTTAGGTATTCCTGCCCCTTCATCCTTTACTATTAATTTAAAATTATTTTTATATATTTTAAGAGTAACATATATAGATTTGTTTTCTGGTGTAAATTTTACAGCATTAGATAATAAATTTAATAATATTCTTTCATATTTATCTTTATCAATCCAAACCTTTTCTTCTTCTTTTGTAGTATCAAATATTAAATTTATATTTTTAGAATTAGCATAATTTGTTATTGAATTAACTATATTTTCTGTTTCCCATACTACATCAAAATATTCATTATTTAAAGCTAAAAATCCCGCTTCTGCTTTTGATATATCTAGTATATTATTTATAAGTTTTAAAAGTCTAGCTGTATTTTGATTTATTCTTTTTAAAATCTTATCGATACTTGGGTTTATATCCTTTGAATAAATATCATAAGCTAATTGTAGGGAAGAATATATTATGGTCAACGGAGTTCTTAATTCATGAGATATTATAGTAAAAAACTCATCTTTAAGCTTATTTACCTTTTCTAGTTCCAAATTATTTTTAAATTCTTCTGTTACATCAGAACCATGTATATGAACTCTTTTTTTATTTTTAGTTTCATGATAAATATATTTTACTTTAAAGAATCTTTCTTCTCCTGACTGTAGAACAAATTTTTCAGGTGAAAATGTATACTCTTTAATAGTTCCCTCTTTCATTTTCTGTAATACTTCTAACTGCTCTTTAAATTCTTCTTTTCTAAAAACATCTTCCACTGTATTTCCAAGTAAATTACCCTTTATTTTTTTAGTATATAATCGTTCTACTAATTCCTCATATCTTTCGTTAACTAATTTATATGTTAAATCAGGATAATCTAATACTGCTAATGGTAGCTCTATACAATCTACTACATATTTTATAAATTCTGCTCTTTCTTCAGATATTATTTGACTTTCTATTAAATCTGTAACATTCTTTATACTTGATATAGTATATAGTATCTCAYTATTTTCATCTATAATAGGATTACTATTATATTCTATATACTTAATCTCATTACTATCTTTTTTTACCAATTTCAATAATAGGTCTTTTACACTACTATTATAATCTGGATTTACTTTTTTAATTTTATATTTCATATTTTTATGATTATCTAGTATGTATATATCATACTCATTAATTATTTCTTTAATGCCCAATATTTTTTTAATTTTCATTCCACCTATTTGTTCAATAGCTTTATTCCATAAAATTAATTTTGAATGCTTATCAAAAACCAATATTCCTTCAGATACATTATTAATTACATTATTAAGATATTTTATGTAATCCAATTCTTTTTTTCTTAATATGTCTATAATTTCACTCTTATTTTTTATTTGTTCTGAAATATTTAAAATTTCTTCCTTATCTTTTTCTATGGTTTCTTTATAGGTGTGCTCTTGAGTAATATCCATTAAATTTACTAAAGCTCCCTTTTTGGTTCCTTCTAAATTTATAGGTATTACAGTTAAACTAAAACATACCTTTTCACAATTGTTTTTTGTAAATATTAATGAAACTTCTTTTATCTTCTTTTGTTCTTTAAGAGCTATAAAAACAGGAAAGTTTTTTTCTGTAACAGGTTCACCATCGATAAAATTTATTTCGTATTCATCTAAACAATCCATCAATGTTTTTTCTTCTCCAGGCCGTAGCTTAGAACTAGATTTTCTTTTTAGTTCTTTGCTTAACTTTAGAGCTATACTATTTACATAAAGCAATTCATATTTATCGTTTACAATATAACATGAATAAGGAATGCTATCCATTATACTTTTTATTGTATTTTTATCTTCCAAAAAAACACTTCCTATTGGTCCCATATTTCCCCCCTATTATTATATATCACTTTATATAGTTTACTCTTTTTCTACGCCCTTAGTCAACTTCTAAGGAAAGTGCCACTCACTTTTCTTATGTAGAGTACAGAGTATAATGAACAGAGAACAGCTGTAGATGATTTTGTTCCGCGCCTCTACACAAAATCTTTAATTTAAATATTTTTACTAAAATTATTAAGTAGTTTAAATATTATAAAATTAAATTTTCATTTCATATATAGATATTTTAAGAAAAGTGATAGCGCGTCCGCAGGCTTTCTATAGCAATTAATATTTAGATTAATATAAAAAATTTAAGTAAATATCCCAAACCTATAATTTTTACATGGGTGCTTACTTATGCAAAGAATTAAGCAGAAGCTTGATTTACAATTATCGGCTTAGTCAGAAGTTTTGTAGCTAAACATTTATAAGAATTTTATATAGAGTAATATTAAAAATTTTCTTCATTAGAGGAGTATAACTAAAAAAATATATAAAAGCCACTGATTACATTAAGTTTATATAAAAACTAGCTGAAATTAGTGGCTTTATATATTAAATTTGTTTGCTAACGCAAATAGTTTTGAATGCAATTTAGATTCGTATAAAGATTATGAAAAGTTCAATCTTTGGCCATGCTACGCATTAATTTTCTATCGAAATTTTTTTTGAGGTCTTAAATCTTTTTTATAAAAAAAGAAAATATAATTTTACATTTTACGTAGCAAAGCGGAGAAAAATCATCCATATCTGTTCTCTATTATCTATACTCTGTTCTTTAAGGAAAATACGTCGCACTTTCCTTATTTTATCTATTTATTCTGTAGTCTATTATTCTTAATTGGGTGTACACATTTCCGTTGTATTCATTAATCATTGGATAGTATATTAAATCTAATTTTAAACCTGCCATAAGTGGGTTAGTTATAATATTTTCTATACTTTCATCTCCATATATATTTTCTAAATCTCTTTTAAATTCATCCACTTTTCCAAAGGCTATTGCATCTATTCTTCTATTTGTATCTTCTATTCTACAAGTTAATTTTAATGTGTTTTGATCTTTGCCTAGCATTCTTATTCCTTCTATCTTTATATTTTTTTCTGCTAGTATTGGTGAACTATTTCCTTTACCAAAAGGTTCTAAACACTGTAAGCTATCTATTAACTCTAAGTTTACTTCTTTTAAAGGTAGTCTTTTATCTATTCTTATTTTAGGTATAAAATCTTCATCTTTTAAATTGCAATTTTTGTTTAATTCTTCTCTTATTTTATCTATGTTTTTTTCTTCTATAGTAAGGCCTGCAGCCATTGGATGGCCACCAAATTTATATATGTATTCCTTGCATTTCATAAGTTCTTCAAAAAGATTGTATCCATCTATAGATCTTCCAGATCCTTTAGGCATTTCTTTTCCTTTAGTTAAAACTATTGTTGGGCGATTATATGCATCCTTTATTCTTCCTGATACTATACCTGCTATACTTTCGTGTATATCTTCTTTATAAATAACTAATACTTTATCATTCTTTAATGATGAATTTTCTATGGTATATGTTATTTCCTCTACACCTTCCATAGTTATTTCTTGTCTCTCGGCATTTAAGTTTCTTAACTCTTTTGCTAGTTCCTCTGCTCTTTTTATATCTTTGGTCAAAAATAACTCCACGGAAAGAGCCGCTGTATCTAATCTTCCTGTAGCATTTATACAAGGCCCTATTATAAATCCTACATTATAAGAAGTTATATTTTTTCCATTTAATGAAGTCTCTTTTATAAGTGCTCTTAGCCCTAGGTTATTTGTATTATTTATGTTTTTTAATCCCAATTTAGCTATTATTCTATTTTCATCCTTTAAATCTACTACATCACATATGGTTCCTATAGCTGCAAATTCTAATAATTCTTTATATTTATTAGGATTCATATTTAGTTTTTCATATAAAAGTTTTGAAAATTTAAAAGCTATGCCTGCTCCACAAAGCATTTTAAAGGGATAATAACAATCCTTTTGTTTTGGATTTATGATAGCATCTGCTTTTGGTACTACATATTCTCTTTCACCATTTTCGTTTTCTATAAAAGGTAATTCATGATGGTCTGTAATTACCACTGTCATACCTAACTCTTTTGCTCGTTCCACTTGCTCTAATGCAGCTATACCATTATCACAGGTAATTATAACCTCTACACCCTCTTCTTTTAATTTTTCAACTCTGTCTGTACACATACCGTATCCTTCTGTTTCTCTATCTGGTATGTAATAAGTCACATTAGCTTCGCATTCCTTTAAAGCAGTGTATAATATTACGGTACTAGTAACACCATCTGCATCATAATCTCCATAAATGGCTATTTTCTTTTTATCTATTATTGCCTTTTTTATTATTTCTGTACCTTTGTCCATATCTTTCATTAATAAAGGATTATATAGTTTTTTTAAAGAAGGATTCAAAAAACTCTCTATATCTTCTAAATTATATATTTCTCTATTAACTAATATAGTACATAAAGTTTCACTTATACCTGACTTATGGGCTATATCTTTTATATTCAATTTACTTCTTCTTAACATCCACTTTTTCTTCAAGCCACACACCTCTTCCTTGCTAATTATACCATTAAGGTTAATACTTTTGTATTCATTTTATTTATCTCAATTTTAATTCTGATTTTACATACTCTTATAAATATTATATAATAATCATTATCAAATTAGTTTTAAATTATATTTTTCATAATAATATGTATATTAAATTAACGCAATGGAGGTTTTATTTATGGACAGATTACTTTTTGGAATATCCGGCCTACCCATAGGTGATGGAACTACTAAATTTAATTATAAATCTGGTATAACATATTTAAACAATATAGGCTTAGATGCCATGGAATTACCCTTTGTAAGATCTGTTAATGTTACAGATAAAAACAAAGAAGGCATATTAGAGGAAAAAAATAATAGTAATTTTTATTTATCTGCCCATGGTTCCTATTTTATAAATCTAAACGCAGATGAAATAGAAAAGCAAGAAAAATCATTGGAAAGAATAATAAAAGGTGCTGAGGGCTTAAAAAAAGTTCAGGGAAGAAGTTTAATATTTCATCCTGGATTTTATCTTAAGGACTCCAAAGAAGAAACTTTTAAAACTATTTTAGAAAACTTAAAAAAATTACCAGATTTAGGAGTAGATTATAGATTGGAAACCACTGGGAAAGGAACTCAATTTGGTTCTTTAGAAGAAAATGTAGCCCTATGTAAAGAAGTTGCCACTTGCAAATTATGTATAGACTTTTCTCATATACATGCTAGGTCTAATGGTGGTTTAAAAACCTATAAGGATTTTTATAATATATTAAGTTATGTAGAAAAAAATCTAGGAAGATCTGCTTTAGATGATATGCATATCCATCTTTCTGGAATACATTATAGTGAAAAAGGTGAAAGAAACCATCTTCCTTTTGAGGAAAGCGACTTTAACTATATTGCTTGCCTTAAAGCTTTTAAAGATTTTAATATCAATGGTTGTATAATATGTGAAAGTCCAATACTTGAAAAGGATGCCCTTCTTCTTAAAAATTCCTATTACGAACTTTAAGGAAAGTGCTATGCACTTTCCTTATTTCATGTTTATTTTTTCAATTTTGCCATTATTTGTATTACACATATATATACTATCTTCATATATAGCTATTCCATTTGGCTCATTTAATCCTTTTTTTATTATTTCTACTTTTTCATTTAAAATATCTGCTTTTATTATTCTATTGTTGTATGTGTCCGCTATATATAATACATTGTCTTTATATTTTAAGTCTAAAGGATGCTGAAGCATGGTATTTTCAAAACTTCCTACTTTGCTTCCAAAATAAAACAATCCTTTTCCTATAAGTGTATGAACTTTATGTTCTTCTAAATCTGCATATCTTATAGAACTGGTTTCTGAATCTACAAAGTATAGTCTTTTTTTTCCATCGTAACATAGAGCTGATGTCTGCGCTAATAAACATTTATCAAAGCTTCCATCTCTTATGTTTTCTCCTCCTGTACCTATATGACTTTCTATACTTTTATCTTTCATATTATATTTCCAAATTTGATGATTTCCTGCCATAGCTATATATATACAGTCTTCTAATATTTCTAAATCCCAAGGAGAATTTAAACTTACATTCAAAGCATCTCCCTTTGCCATAGGACTATATTCCTTTTGTCCATTACCTGCTATAGTTTTAACCATTTCCTTTTCTAAATCACATTCTCTTATGGAATGGTTTTCAGTGTCTGCAACATAGATCTTATTTTCTATAAATCTTAGCCCTTCTGGAGCTTTAAATTGAGCTTCTTTAAAATCTCCATCCTTTAATCCATATTCACTACTACCTATTGTTTTTATTTTTTCTAAGTTTTGATCTAATATTACTATTCTATTCCTACCTTTTTCTGAAAAGGCTATTAATCCATTTTCATTTATAGATATTTTTGATGGATATATATATTCTTCTTTTTCACATTTCTTTTGCAAAACTATGTTTTCTTCTGACCAATGTATATTATCAAAGTATTCTATTGTGTCACCTATTATTTGATCCAATAATTCTCTATTACCTTCTCCTGATACCATAGCAAAGGCATATCCTTCTGGATCTATTAATACAAATGTTGGCCATGCATTTACTGTATAACTATCCCATATACTTTTATTTTTATCATTCACTACCGGATGACTTATTCCATATTTTTTCATAGCATTTAATATAGCTTTACTGTTTTTTTCATATTTAAATTTAGGAGAATGTACTCCTATAACCTGTAACTTATTCTTATATTTTTCTTCTAAATATTTTAGATCCTCTATTACATGTATGCAATTTATACAACAAAAAGTCCAAAAATCTAAAACTATAACTCTATTTTTTAGTTTATCCAAATTTGTCTTTTTGGCACCTATCCATTCAATAGTCATTGGGAAATTAGGGGCATGAACTCTAGCATTTTTATACTTTTCATACAAATTACTCATATATTTATAAGGATAATTATATCCTTATTCCCTCCTCTCAAATTTCCTCATTTTTATTATATAGTATACTATTATATATATATAAATTCATTTTTATATTCTTTAAATTTTATATATTAATAAAACTATCTTCTTATTTATGTTTATTTTAGTTGTGAAAAAATTATTATAATTAAAAACTATCCACATACTTTTTAATTATAGTAATTTTCCGACTTTTTTACAAGGATAGTAACAAAAAATTTTATTATAAGCATTAAATATACGCAAATTTTTACATATTATAATATTATATTCCGAAAATATATAAATATAAATTTAATTTTAATGTTTAGTATATACTATGTACAAATATATTATTGGGTTATAGTTCATCCTATTTAAGCTTGGCACTATAATATATAAAACGATCCTCTCTTTAAAGTATTTTTATATGAACCGTACCCATTTATTTTTTAAATTACTTATATAAAAAGGAGATTAAAAATGAGAATAGGTTACGCTTGTATTCCAATAACTATAGATGCTAAAAATTCTAGAAGTTTTATACTTAAAAAGTTTTCTTATGAAAAATTTTATGAAGTCTGCAAACTAAATTTACAGGATCTTTATTCTATATTAAATTATAATATTTCTAAAGATATTTCCATGTTTAGAATAAGTTCTGATATTATTCCATTTGGTAGTCATTCTATTAACAATATAGAGTGGTGGAATTTATTTAAAGAAGAGTTTTATAAATGTGGTAATTTTATAAAGAAAAATAATATAAGAGTATCTATGCATCCTGGTCAATACACTGTATTAAATTCAACCTCAGAGGATATAGTAAAAAAAAGTATTAAAGACATAGAATATCACACTAAATTTTTAGATTCTTTAGGAGTAAATTATTCAAATAAAATAGTTATTCATTTAGGTGGAGTTTATAATAATAAACTAGAAGCTATGAAACGATTCGAAAATAATTTTAAATATCTCTCAGACTCAGCTAAAAAAAGATTGGTACTAGAAAATGATGAAAGAAATTATGATATAAAAGACATACTCTCTATGTGTAATAATATACATGTTCCTGCTGTTTTTGATAACCTTCATCATAGAGTAAAAATGAATAAAAATTTTGATGAATTAGAAGAAATAAAAGAAATACTAAAACAGGTTAGATTCACTTGGATGAAAAAAGACGGAAATATGAAGATTCATTATTCTAATCAAAATCCTTACAAAAAACCTGGTGCTCACTCTCAATTTATATTTTTAGATGACTTCTTAAAATACTATAATCTTTTAAAAAAGTTTGATGCGGATAGTATGCTGGAGGTTAAAGATAAAGAAATATCTGCTATAAAATGCATAAATTCATTAAAAGAGAATCATAAAAAAAGTTTTATTTATGATGAATGGGCTAAATATAAATATTCTGTTATGGAGAAAAACTACACTCTTTATAAAGAGTGCAGCAACTTAGTTAATTCTAATATAGAAAACAAAGCTATAAGATTTTATAACTTTATAGATAAAAGTTTACTTAATGATTTTGATAAAAAAAATTATAAAAATACCCTTCTTCATGTTTATAGCTATGTAAAAGATGAAGTCAATGAAAAAGAAAAAGCTAACTTTTATTCTCTATATAAAGACTTTGAAAAAGATTCTAACATAGAATTAGGCGAAAAAATCAAAAAACTTTTATATAGATTATGTAAAAAGTATAGTGTGAACTATATTCTGGATTCCTATTATTTTATTTACTAAAATTAAAATATTAAGATTATAGAATTCTTAGCAAATTACAAGTTTTAATAGATCCTTCTAAAATAATAAAAAGCTATTTCAAGCTAAAAAAGCTTTAACTGATCTTAGAAGAACTTTACTTTAACATAAATTTATATTAATAATTATTGTAATATTTGTATGACTTTATTTTTAAAAACCTTTTTTAATACTTTTTTTATATTTTCTTCTTTTATTAAACTTAAATCTTCTATAGAATAATCTATATTTAAACTGTCCTTATACATAAGTTCAGAAGTGGTAATATCTAAAGCTAGTCTTATAGACATTTCATGGCGTATAGCTTTTTTAAGCTTTATACTTTTTAAGGCTCTACGTATATTTTCTTTTGTAAAATATTCTTCGTTATCTATTATTTCTTCTAAAATTTTGTCCATTATATTAATAGCTTTACTTACTTTTTCTTTGGATGTACCCATATAAAAATCAAATAACTTTATACCTCTTTCATTTTTAAAATTGCTCCCTACATCATAGGCTAAGGAATTTTTAGTCCTAATATTATGGAACAAAATGCTACTTGTACCTTCCGCAAATATCTCATTAAATATTTTAAGAGCTATTATTTCTTCTTTATTTAGACTATGAATATCATAGCTATATATTATTTTAGCTCCTTCCATCCCCTCTTTATAATTAGTATAAATATTTTCTTTTCTATTTTCATATCTTACTTTTTCTGTTTTTCTGTAGGGCTTATTAAAGTTTTCAAAAAATTTCTTTACACTTTTTATAATTTCTTCTTTATCCATTGATGTTACTATGGTAATTACACAATTTCCAGGGGTATAGTAGGCATTATAAAAATCTTTTAGATGATTTAAAGTAATATTTCTAATACTTTTCTCATTCCCTATAATCAATTCTTTTATTCTTCTTTCTCTAAAAGAATTTTTTAGCATTTGATCCTCACAAAATTGATAAGGATCCTCTCTCCATTCTTTTAATTCCTCTAATATAATAGATTTTTCTTCCTGAAAAGCTTTTTCTTCAAACTTTGGATTTAATAATATATCACTATAAAAATCTAAGGCTTTTTTTAAATCCTCCTTCAAAAAACATCCATAATACACTACATAAGGATAATTAGTCATAGCATTTTCAAACCCAAAGATACTATCTGCTAAAATATTTATTTCTTTCTCTGTTCTATTAAAAGTTCCCTTAGACACCATGTGCTCCACAGCATGAGCTGTACCAAAAGGGAACTCATCTTTTTCTTCTAAAGCCCCTGCATTAAAACCTATAGATATAGAGCTTATATTACTTAAAGTTTTTTCATAAACTACCTTTATTCCGTTTTCTAATTTTAGTTTTTCCATAATTTATATTTTAATCAAAAATTAAAATATTCTCACCTCTTTTAATTTTATATTAATTTCAGTAAATATATCTAACTTTTTATTTAATTAATTAGATTTTATAACTCTACCTTAAATGAATATTTTAAATTTACATATTATAGCTTGTACGCTATAAATACAAATAATATATTCTATTATACTAAAAAATAAAAAATTTTAAATTAATTTTTACTTTTTTCACTCACCTTTTAATCAAGAAAGTTTTCCTCCTTTGGTTTATAAGATTTTAAGTTTTATATATTTTGTATGAATTATCCCTTTTAAATTTATTATTTTGTATAAAACTCCCTTATTAACTTGAAATATTATACTTTAAAGTATAATATTATGATATGATTCATTTTAAAATATTAATTATCTTTATATAGAATAGAAGGGGTTTTATGTTTAAAAATAAAGGCTTTATAGAATTTATAAAATATGCCTCTATAGGAGCTTTAAATGTACTTATAGATTTTTTAGTATTAAATTTGTTATGGTTTTTTACTGGTATGTATAGTGGAAATATTAATTATTTATTTAAACTTATTTCTTTTTCGATTTACTCTATAAACGGATATTTTTTAAATAAAAAGTTTACATTTAAAACAAAAGATAGCTCCTATATTCAATATGCCTCTGTAATTGGTATAGCTGCCATACTAAATGGTATGATACTATCTAATCTATCTTCTTACAATTTATTAAATGTATCTCAAGTTCTTTGGTCCAATATATCTGCGCTTATAGCCTCAATGGGTACAGGTATTTTGTCATTTCTAATAAATAAATTTTTTATATTCAAAAAAAATTAATATTATTGTTTTAATAAATTGTATAAAATTAGTATAGTAACTTAATAAGATTAAAGGAGGAACATTTATGACGAAGATTTTAGTATTTATAGCAGAGGGCTTTGAAGAAATTGAAGCTCTAACTGTAGTAGATGTATTAAGAAGAGCTAATATTCAATGTGATATGTGCAGTATTACTTCTAATAAAAAAATAAAGGGAGCTCATAATATTTTAGTTAACGTAGATAAAACTTTGGAAGAAATCAAAAGTGATGAATATAATGCCTTAGTTATTCCTGGTGGTATGCCTGGTGCTACTAATTTAAGAGATAATAATAAATTAATAGATTTAGTAAAAGAATTTAATAAAGATAAAAAATTAATAGCCGCTATCTGTGCAGGTCCAATAGTTTTAAGTAAGGCAAATATAATAAAAGGAAAAGAGGTTACTTCTTATCCTGGTTTTGAAGAGGATTTAAAAGAAGGCCTTTACAAGGAAGACTTAGTTGTTCAAGATGGAAATATAATAACCAGTAGAGGACCTTCCGCGGCAATGTATTTTGCCTTTAGAATACTAGAAAATTTAAAAAAAGATTCTGTAAAAGAAATAAAAGAGGATATACTTTTACACCTTCTTTAAAATTATTTTTATCTTATATCTGATAAAAAAGTATAATAATTAAATAAAATATTTTCATGCTATCTTTACTTTTGATGAAATATGGAAAAACATATGTGGCTATACTAACAAATTTAACTACCTTTTATACCACATATGTTTTTTGTATCTTTCTAATTATAATGTTATATTTAAATTATGAAATTCTATATATGTTTTATTCTATAAATAAATCTAATATATTATAAACTAAATTAAATGGATCAATCTATCCTATTACTATACTTCATATAAATTATATATCTAAAGATCCCAAAGATCCCAAGAGGTGGTAGATATAGCTACTGCTCCTGCAGATAAAGATTCTATTACGTCCTTTTTTTCTTTTATTAATCCTCCTGCTATTATAGGAATATTTTTTACTTTAGTCTCTAATTTATTTATTATTTTGCTAGCAATTCCAGGCATAACTTCTACCGCTGTAGGTCTATGTTCTAATATATTTTTTATTCCTGTTTTTAAGGATAATGAGTCTATTATAAAAATTCTTTGTATTGCATATAATCCTACTTGTGTAGCATGTTTTATATTAGAAGTTTTTGTGCTTATTATTCCATCTAATTCTACACATTCCTTTAAATACTCTATCCCAGCTGAGTCTCCTTTTAGTCCATCTATCATATCCACATGAACGAAAATTTTCTTTTCTTTTTCTTTTAGTTTATGACAGTTACTTTTTATATTTATAATGTTTCCAAAAAGTACAAATACTATATTAGCCTTACTTTCCAATGCTTTTTCTAGATCTTTTTCATCTCTTACTGCTGCTATTACAGGATTTTCAATGAAGACTTCTGTTAAATTCATACATAATGCTCCTTCTTATATTAATTTTTTAATAATTACTTTATAATATTATTTTTTTAATTCTACTACCTCCACAAAATCATTTAACAAAAGAGGCATCAAGCTGTTTCCTATACCAGCTCTATTTTGAACTTTTATTTTATTTATTTCTACAGTTCCTTTATCCTTTGACTTTGTTTTTATTTTTATTTTTCCTGTATCATTTTCATCTATTATTAAGGCTAATATTACTTTATCTAGATCTTTTAAACTTATACCTGTAACTCCTGATGCCATTTTTCCCATAGGATTTACAGCCTCACTTTTAAATCTTATGACCATTGCTTTTTCTGTTATTATTATTATATTTTTTTCTTCCCCATGTTCCTTTATAAGTATACTTACTAATTCATCCCCTTTATCTTTAAATTTATAAACTTGAGTTGAATTCCCCTCTATCTTTAGTTCACTTAATACTGTTCTTTTTATTAATCCTTTTTTGGATATAAAATAGATACTAATATCTTCTTCAAATCTAAAAGTAGATATTGCATTTAGCAAACTTATTTTATCCCCAGTAAAGGCTGAAATACTTATACCCTCTTCTTTTATATTTTGAAGCATAAAGGCTGGTATATAATATGCTTTACCCTCACTATCAAATAAAACTATGGTTTTAGAAGAATCTGTAAATAAGCTTACATGTGATTTATTTTCTTTCAAATCTGATATAGTTATTAACCCATCTTTAGATATATTTACATAAAAGCTCTTATATTCATAGTTATCACAAAAATCCACCTGTTTTATACTATCATTAGGTAAAATATCAAACAATTTATATCCTACTATATTTCTATCTACTGCCTCTAAGCTAGGTTCCTCTATATTAAAGCTTAGTCCTTTTTGAGTTTTTATATTAAAGATTTTCTCTTCTCTAGTTCGGTCTACCAAATCGGCTTTAAGAAGTGATTCTTCTTTTTTAAGCTTTAAAGCCATTATTTTGGTATAATTTGTATTAAATTTGTCTAATGTAGTTTTCTTAATATATCCACTATCTGTTATAAATAACATATCCTTTTGAGCAGTAAAATCATCTATTGAAAAAGCTTCTATTATAGTTTCAGATAAATCTATAGTTTTAATTATTTCATCTAGTTTAACACCTTTTTCTTTCCACTTAAATTCTGGTATATTTATAACTTTTATTTGATACATATTACCCTCTTTAGTTACTAAACACAATGTATCCTTTGTATTACACTGAATTAAAAACCTATTAAAGTCCCCTTCCCTATACTCTATATCTTCTACATTAGCACTAGATCTATTATAGGATTTAAGAGCTATTCTCTTTGTAAATCCTTCATTAGATAAAGTTACTACCACATCTTCTTCCACTATTATTTCTTCTATATCTATTTTTGCTTTTTCATCATCTTCTATTATAGATGTTCTTCTCTTATCATTATAGGTTTCTTTAACTTCAATTAATTCTTTTTTTATAACCTTTAAAAGTTCTTTTTCGCTGCTTAATATTTTTTTAAGCTTATTTATTAGCTTTTCTAATTCTTTATATTCTTTTTCAAAAGCTACTATTTCAAGACCTGTAAGTTTATACAACATCAGTTCTAATATAGCCTCTGCCTGAATATCTGTAAAAGAGAACTTTTCCATTAAATTTTCCCTTGCATTTTTTTTAGATTTTGATTCTCTTATGGTTTTTATGATTTCATCCATTATTCCTATAGCTTTTATAAATCCTTCTACTATATGAAATCTTTTTTCTGCTATTTCTAATTCTCTTTTAGTTTTTCTTGTAACTACTTCCTTTTGATGTTCTACATAATATTTTAACATAGCTTTTAAACCTAAAGTTTTAGGTTTTCCCTCTGCTAAGGCTACCATGTTAAAGGATATGTTACTCTGTAGATCTGTCTTTTTATATAAATATTTTAAAGTTTTTTCTACTACATCCTCAGTAACTATTTTTTTGAATTCTATTACAGCTCTTGTTCCGTTTCTATCAGATTCATCCCTTATATCTGTAATATTTTCTAAAGCTTTAGAGTGTTTTTTATCTGCTGTCATTTCTGATATAAATTGAAGAAGTTTTGCTTTGTTCTTTCTAAAAGGAAATTCTGTAATTACAATGGCTAGTCTTCCATTTTCTAATTTTTCTATAGTGGTTTTAGCTCTTAATGTTACTCTTCCCTCTCCTGTTTCATAGGCCGATAACATGGAATTTTTACCTATTATTACTCCTCCTGTTGGAAGATCCGGCCCCTTTATGTAATTTAATAACTCCTTAGTAGTTATTTCATTTTTATCTATGTAAGCTAAAGTTCCATCTATAACTTCTCCTAAATTATGAGGTGGTATGTTAGTTGCTAGCCCTACAGCTATTCCAAATGCCCCATTTACAAGTATATTTGGAAATTTTGCTGGTAATACTTCTGGTTCTTTTTCTGAATTTGAATAGTTATCTACCATATTTACTACATCTTTATCTATATCTCTTATCATTTCCATGGCAATGGGGGTAAGCCTTGCTTCTGTATAACGCATGGCTGCTGCACTATCCCCATCTTGACTTCCCCAATTTCCGTGCCCATCTATAATTGGCATTCTTGTGGTAAAACTTTGCGCTAATATTACCATAGCATCATAAACAGAAGAATCTCCATGAGGATGATATTTACCCAAAATATCTCCTACTATTCTGGCAGATTTATAATAAGGTTTATCTGGAAAAGCTTTTAACATATATGAGCCATACACTATTCTTCTTTGTACTGGTTTTAATCCATCTCTAACATCTGGTAATGCTCTTTCCTTGGCTACTTCTACTGCATAAGGCAAATAATTCTCTGGCATAGCCTCTTCTAATGGAAATGCTACTATATTGTTGTCTTTAGGTATTACTATTTTTTTAGCCATACAAAAGTCCTCCCTGTGCTTTTATATTTATTTACATGACAAAGGCTAAATATATAAATTATTTAGCCCTTTTATCTAAAATTCTGCGTATTTATATAAGTAATTCTTTCGTGGTTCTACTACGTCTCCCATAAGTAAAGATACCATCTTTTCAGCCTTTGCTGCATCTTCTATGGTTATTCTTTGAAGAGTTCTTGTTTCAGGATTTAATGTAGTTTCCCATAATTGTTCTGGATTCATCTCTCCTAAGCCTTTATATCTTTGAATTAAGTATCCTTTTCCAATTTGCTTTTTAGCCTTTTCTAATTCTTCATCATTATAACAGTAAATTGATTTTTCACCTTTTTTATCTTTTTTGTAAACTTTATACAAAGGTGGCATAGCTATATAAAGATGTCCATTAGCCACTAAAGATTTCATATATCTATATATATAAGTCATCCATAGAGTCCTAATATGATATCCATCTACATCCGCATCACTTAATATTATTATTTTATCATATTTTAAATCTTGCTCTTTGTAATTATCTAACACTCCTGTCCCTATAGCCGTGTTAAATATTTTTAATTCTTCGCTACCTAATACATTTTCTATTTTTTGTTTTTCTGTGTTCATTATTTTACCCTTAGAAGGCATTATGCTCTGAAATCTTCTATCTCTTGCTTGTTTTGCGGAACCTCCCGCAGAATCTCCTTCTACTACTATAAATTCTGTCACATTGGAATCTCTTAAAGTACAGACAGCTATTTTACCTGCTAATGGCGCTAGTCCTTTACCTATCTTTTTCTTTTCTGCTTCGTTTATTTTTTTTATTTTTTCTCTTCTAGCTGCAGCAGCTAAAGCATTATTTATAATCAATGTAGAAATTTCTTTATTATCTTCTATCCATTCTAAAAATTTAGTATAAGCTAAATCATTCATCATGGTATAAGCTTCGTTGTTGCCAAGCTTAGTTTTTGTTTGCCCTTCAAATACAGGATTACTTATTTTTATTCTAACTATAGCTGTAATTCCTTCTCTAAGATCATCACCATCAAATTCTTTATCCTTTTCTTTTATAAGATTTAATTTTTTTGCTCCTTCTTTAAAAGCTCTAGTCATACCTGTTTTAAAGCCTGTTTCATGGGTTCCCGCCTCTGTAGTTGGAATATTATTTACATAACTTGCTATATTTTCTGTTGAAGAATCTGTAAATTGGAAGCATATTTCTCCTTCCATTCTTAAGTTATTTATTTCCTTCTCACCCTCAAATAATACTGCTGGATTATGTATTGGAGTCTTACTTTCATTTAAATAATCTATGAAATCTAAAAGTCCTCTTTCAGAATGATATTCTTTTATTTCAGGCTCTTCTTTTCTATTGTCTATAAGTTTTAACGTTATTCCTTTGTTTTGAAAAGCTAACTCTTGTAGTCTTTCATCTATAACATCAAATTTAAAATCTATAGTTGAGAACACTTCTTTATCTGGTTTAAAAGTAACTTTTGTACCAGTTTTATCTGTATCTTGTATAACTTTAAGCTTTGTTACAGGAGTTCCTGGCATTTTTTTATTTAATTTTTTATCTATGGCATATTCAAATCTTTGTTTATATATTTTACCATTTTGGTAAACTTCAACCTCTGTCCACTCAGATAAAGCATTAACTACTGATGCTCCAACACCATGAAGTCCTCCAGAAGTTTTATATATTGAATTATTAAACTTTCCTCCTGTATGAAGTTCTGTAAAAACCATCTCCACACCAGATTTCTTTTTTATGGGGTGTATACCTGTAGGAATTCCTCTTCCATTATCTACAACTGTAACACTTTTATCTTTATTTAATATAACCTCTGCAGTATTTCCATATCCATTTGAAATTTCATCGATAGCATTGTCTAATATCTCCCAAATACAGTGATGAAGCCCCTTGGTTCCTGTGGATCCTATATACATTCCAGGTCTTACCCTTACAGGTTCTAATTTTTCCAAAGAGGTTAACTTGGTAACATCATAATCTTTTGTGTTATCTATTCTTTCCTCCATTTTTATCCTCCAAATCTATACTTAATGTTTATCTTATTACTTACAGTTTCTATTTAAATAAGAAATAACCACTATTATCTGTCTAAATAAAAATATCTGTAAACCTCAGCTTAATAAATGTATTCCTCATAAACAGAGTTCTTGGCTTCAGATGGAGTTTTTGCTCCATCTGAAGTTTAGAAATCGTTATCCAGGGACGTACCCGCTCTTTACTCCCACTTTAAAGAAGATGGGAGTATTAGAGCTGGTAGTCATCGGATAAATAAACTGCTACTAAGTCTAAACATGATTTTATATTAATCATAAATAGTTATTAACTTATTTTTACATTTTATTCCATGTAATTCTTTACTGTTTATTATACCTTAAAAAACCTACTTATTGTAGTTTTAATAATATATGAGCAAAATATTAACTTATAAATTTATCTTGCTAATATTATATTGATTATAACAAACAATGATTTTGAAAACAAACGTTCTTATTTTCAAACCTAAAAAATAATATGCTGATATATAAATATCTGCATATTAAAATAGTATATATATTTACCCTAGTTATTATATATTAAAAAATAATAATTTTAAATATTTCATCTATAATTATATAAAATTATTTATATAATTCATTCATTAAAGCACAATTTATTCTTATTAAATATCTTAAAGTATCCTCATTTATTTTTCCTTTAAATTTATATTCTTTTAGTAGCTCCTCTACCTTTTCTAAAGCTTTATTTTCTTTTATATTGTTAGATTCCTTTTTAAAATTCTTTTCTACATAATAGACAGAAGAAGCTATAGCTCTTAATATAATTTTTATATTTTCCCTACTTTTTTCTTCTTCATAATCTGTATTTATTATTATATCAGAAAGTCCATAATAATTTTCTGAATAATCATCACTTCTATTTTTAATTAAATATAAAAAATAACCTATGGCTATTATTAATATAATTATTAATATATATTGTGCTACTATATATCTCAAAATACCCACGCTCCTTTAATAATCCTCTTACTATCTTTATATGCTGCATATTTTTTTTGGATATGGACTCTTTATAAATTTGATATATTCTATTCATTTGTTGTATACTTAATATGAAAACAAAAATTTTAAAATTTTTATATAAATTTTAAAATTAATAGATTTTATTTTAGGGAGGAATATTCAATGAATCCATTTATAGGAGTTGGTATTGCTCTTATTGTTGGTGTACTTTTTGGAAAGATAATGAATCGATTCAAAATTCCAGCAGTAGCGGGTTATATCATTGCTGGATTAGTACTTGGAGTGTCGGGTTTTAATCTAGAAAATAATATAATGATTGAAAAATTATCCTTTATAGGAGATTTTGCTTTAGGAATTATAGCTTTTAATATAGGTAGTGAATTAGAAGTATCTGTCATGAAAAAATTGGGCAAGACTATTTTTATAATTGCATTTTTCGAAGCTACTTTAGCCTTTGCTGCAGTTACTATAATTACACTAATATTAGGTGAAAAAATATATACTGCACTAATATTAGGAGCAGTAGCCTCTGCAACAGCTCCAGCAGCTACAGTAATGGTACTTAAGGAACTTAAAGCTAAAGGGCCTTTAACTACTACTTTACTTGGAGTAGTCGCAGTAGATGATGCTATATGTCTTATGATATACTCAGTAGCCTCTTCTTTGGCAAAGGTTTTTATTGCAAATAAACCTATTAATGCCTACTCTATAATAGTTCCACCCATTGTAGAAATATTCTTTTCTCTTTTAGCGGGTTTTGTTTTAGGCATAATCTTAATTTATATACTTAATAAATGCTCCAGAGATTCAGAAATTCAAACTTTAACATTAGGCGCTATTATAATACTTACAGGACTATGTATAAAATTTAATTTATCTTCTCTTTTGGCTTCTATGTGTTTAGGTATAACTGTCGCAAACTTATCTACCCATAGTGATGACGTCTTTGCTACTATAGAAAATTTTGCTTCACCTGTTATAACAGCATTTTTTGTTTTAGCTGGTGCTAGATTAGATATAAGAATGATACCTAAAATAGGTATGTTAGGTATCTGTTATCTTATATTTAGGATGATAGGAAAAGTATCTGGTGCTTCTTTAGGTGCTGCAATTTCTAAGGCTCCTAAACCTGTACAAAAATACATAGGCTATGGTCTATTTTCGCAAATAGGTGTAGCTGTAGGCTTAGCCATTATAGTGAGTAGAGAATTTAAAGGAACTGGTCTCGATACAAAAGTTTTAACTATACTTTTAGCAACTACGATTATTACAGAAATAATAGGACCACTATCTACAAAAACTGCTATAATAAAAGCTAAAGAAGCAAATGTATAAAGGAGGCTTTTTATGTACGCTCTTGTTTTAATACTTAATGACGAAAAAAAACTACACGAAGTAAACGAAATATTTTATGAAGAAAATTGTGGAGCCACTAATATAAACAGTAGAGGTCTTGGAAAAATTCTATTAGAAAACAATTTAGATGTACCTATTTTTGCTGGTCTAAGAAAGCTTATAGAAGGTGATGTTCCTTATAACAAAACCATAATAAGTGTAATAAACTCTGAGGAAAAGAAAAATATAATAACTAACAGAATAAGAAAGACTTTAGATATAGATAATAAACCTGGTATAGGTTTTATGTTTATACTTCCTGTAATTGAATGCTTTGGTGCTAAAACTGATCATTATGAATAATACACTAAAGTATTTAACATTAAGTACTTCCTAAAAAGTATCTCTATCTTAAAGAAATAATTACTTAATATATCATATATAAAAGAGAGTATATCAAAATAGATTTAATTTTGATATATCCTCTTTTATTTTTTTACATTGTTACTTTATTGTTACAAATGTCAAAATTTTATATGTATAATATAAAATATAAGGAATAAAGGAATATATTGTTGTAAAAAACAATTAATTTATAAAAATTTTGTTGAAAGGAAGAGATGACCTTGAGAGAAAAATCTCAATCTAAACTAATTTTATTACTAACTGTGACGGTTATTTTATTTATATTTTCTTTTATTAATATAAACAGAGTAAATACCTATAAAAATAAAAATGAAAATTTAAATAATAACTTAAAAATCTTACAAACAGAAAACCAAAAATTAAGTTCGGAAAAAGAACAGTTAGATAAAAAACATAAAGAAATAAAAAATAAAGTTTCTACTTTAAAAGGAGTTTAATAAAAACGAGGGGTTGGCTATGAGAAATTCTAGAAAAAATATTTACAGTAAAAAAAGACATCATGATTTAAGAAATACAGTAACTATATGTTTATTATTCTTTTCAATCATAAGCACTTTTATAACCGGTGGAAGGCTTTTAAAAGTTAAAATTCAAAATAATATGTTAGCAAAAAAAATTACTAATATGTCTTCAGAAAATAAAAATATCAAAAATGAAAATATAAAACTTATGTCTAATATAGATAAAGAAAATGAAACATATAAAGAAAAAATGAAGCATATAAAAATAGCATATTTAACCTTTGACGATGGGCCATCTAAAAATACTAGAGAAATATTAAAAATATTAAAAGAAAATAATGTTAGGGCTACATTTTTTGTTAATGGACATCCAGGTTTAGAAGACTTATATAAAGCTATAGCAAAAGATGGACATGTTATAGCTAATCATACCTATAGTCATGACTATAAAAAAGTTTATATGTCTCCTGAAAACTTTGAAAAAGATATAAAAAAATTAGATAAATATATTGAGGAAACTGTGGGACAAAAACCAAGTCATATTATTAGATATCCTGGTGGTTCTAATAATACAGTAAGCCATAATTATGGTGGACCTGGTGTAATGAAACAAATAATACCTCATATGAATAAATTAGGTTACATGCATTTTGATTGGAATGTAGATTCAACTGATGCTTCAGCTTTTCGTCAAAGAGAAGATAAAATTATAAATTCTGTTTTAACTGAAAGTCGTGGTCAGCATAAGGCTGTAATATTAATGCATGATACTGATCCTAAGACTACAACTGTCCAGGCCTTACCAGAGGTAATAAAAGGCTTAAAAGAACAAGGCTTTATATTTGATGTAATAACTAAAGATACACCACAAATAAGCTTCACAAAATAAGGAAAGTGCTATGCACTTTCCTTAAACTGTTATATTTCTTATCCATTTATTTGATTTTAGTCTCTTTTATCCTATTACAAATTTACTTAACTCTTCTGCGATGGATAGTACTACTACCCAGTATACTAGTAAATTTAAAACAAAGGCTTCTAATAAGGCCTCTGTAAAAATTTTAAAACAACTTTTTTTCACACAACACACATATTATATTATTATAAAACTTCCTGCTTTTTGTTAACATATAAATTTATTCTATGTAGCTTTAAACTTAATTCCTCTAGATTAAGTTTGTAATAATAAACCCAAGGCCCTACTATATCTAATCCTAGAGCATTATCCTTTGTTATAATACACAACTCTCCTCCTTCTTTTCTTATTTTATATATTCCTTCCTTACTATTTCCTGAAAAATATATGTTATCTCTTGTGAGTACTATAGCTCTTGAACAGTCTTCTTCACATATTTTTTTTCTTTCTAATCCATCTATATTTATTCTATATAAATAAGTTTTATAACTATCTATATCCTTTCCATAATAAATATGTCTATTGTCCATCACAGCATTTATACAACTATCATCATTTAATTTTTCTTCGTAATTTCCATCTAAAGTTATTCTATATAAATTATTTCCTAGTTCTTCGTTAATATAATATATCCATCCATCCTTTATTTTCATAAAATTTCTACTAGAATAATTATTTATTTTCTTCATATCTAATCCGTCTACTCTAATTCTGTATATAGAATAGTTATCCTCTATATTTAAATAATATAAAAAAGGCCCTTGTATTATAAGATTTGTGCCTCTTACATTACTTAAAGCTATTTTATTAGATCCGTCTTTTTTTATTCTGTATATTTTATAATTATCCTTACTAGACGAACTTATATATTGTGAATAAAAAATATAATTATCTGAAAAGACTAAAGAATATACAGTAGTATCTGTTAACCTTTCTCTTGAACTTCCATCCTTTTTTATTCTATAAAGACAATTTTCTTCATTGCCTCCTCTATGATTTATGTAATACAGCCACTGCCCATTTATCCAAATATTACTTGCAAAGTCATCACAAAGTTTTATATTTAAAGACCCATCAAGATTAACTTTTCTTATTTCTCCATGAGGATTATAATCCATGTAAGTATAAATTTTTTCATTGCCACTATAATAAATCCAATTGTCTTCTTTTACTACCCTTGTACCATTATTTTCGATTTTACCTTTATTTAAACAAAATTTTATATTATCTAATTCTTTAAAAGCATTTCCATTTTTTGAATATATACAATCTTTAAATTCCAACATATATTCATTATCAATATACTCTTTATCTGCTTTTATCTTTATATTAAGTATATTCTTTTGTTCTACTTTTATATGAGATGTTACTATATTTCCCCTAGTGTCTTTTACAACTAAAATATTTGAATGTATGGATTTTTCATCTATTTCTTCATTAAACTTTAAATTCAAATCTACAAATTTATCTTCCATAATTTCAAACTACACTCCCTTATATTTCTTTAATATTTTAATATCCATTTGGATGGGATTTATGCCAGTTCCAAGCACTATCAATTATCCTTTCTAAAGAAGCTTTCTTAGGCTTCCAACCTAGTTCTTTTATTATTTTTTCAGATGATGCTATAAGTATAGCCGGATCTCCTGATCTTCTTGCAACTATTTCTGATGGTATAATATGTCCTGTAACTTTCCTACATATCTCTATAACTTCTTTAACACTAAATCCCTCTCCATTACCTAAATTATATGTAGCACTAGTATTATCTCTTCTTAATTTTTCTAGTGCTAGAATATGAGCTTCTACTAAATCCATTACATGAATATAATCTCTTACACAACTACCATCTTTAGTATTATAATCATCTCCATATATCATTATTTTTTCTCTTCGTCCTAATGCTACTTGAAGTATTATAGGTATCAGATGACTTTCTACTTTATGAGCCTCCCCTATATTACCGCTTTCGTGAGCTCCTGCTACATTAAAATATCTTAATACAACATATTTTATATTATAAGCCATTTCTGCCCATTTAAGCATTTTTTCTACTGCAAGTTTAGTTTCACCATAAGCATTAGTAGGTCCTGTAAGATCTTCTTCTAATATGGGTATATTTTCTGGCTCTCCATAAGTTGCTGCTGTAGATGAAAATACTATTTTCTGTACATTATGTTCTTTCATTGTTTCTAATAGGCTTAATGTTCCACATACATTATTATTATAATATTTAAAAGGTTCCTCCATACTTTCTCCAACCAAAGAAAAAGCTGCAAAATGAATAACTGCATCTATTTTATTTTGGACAAAAACCTTATTTAAAAATTCTTTATCTCTTAAATCACCTTTATAAAATTTACCACCACATATGGCTTGTTCATGACCTGTAACTAAATTATCTACAATAACTACTTCTTCATTTTTCTCAATTAAAGCTGCCACAGCATGGCTTCCTATATATCCTGCTCCTCCGCATACTAATACAGCCACCTAATATCCCTCCAATCTAAATTTAACAATAAAGTATATATTATTAATTATACACATTATTTTAATATTACTCTATTAAATAAAAGTAACTTATTAGTTAAAAATTATTGACAAAAAATAAAAATCAGTGCATTTTTAATATTTATATAGGGGTTATTTTGATAACTATTTTTCAACTATACAACACTCTGTCTGGAGGACAGTTATCCTATATAAAATATTAAAATATGCACTGTTTTAAACTTTATGTGTAATTTAATTATGAACTATTAACTTATTTTAACTATATGTTATATATGTTAGTTTTAACAACTAATTAAAAACTATTTATATAATAATATTAATTTTACCTATTGTGTATTGTTATACTAACTTTTGTGCAAAAGCTTTGCATTCTTCTATTGTTGAATCATCTGGTTCCCCTTGATGTATTAAACTTTCAGCTTTTATTTCTGCACCGTAGCTTTCCATTCTTTCTTCCCAATCTCTCATCCATTGACCATCTCCCCAGCCATAGGATCCAAATAAAGCTACTTTTTTACCTTTAACTATATTGCTTATAGAATCTACAAAAGGCTCCATTTCTCCTTCTTCTAATACCTCGTCTCCCATAGATGGGCAACCTAAAACTACTACTTCTGTTTCTTCTACATCCTTTGTAGTTGCATCAGATACGGATAATAATTTTACTTCTGCTGATGCTAGTCCTTCTTTGATAGCTTCAGCCATTTTTTCTGTGTTACCAGTACCGCTCCAATAAATTATATTTACCTTTGCCATTATATCACTCCCTTATTTAACGAAAACGATTTTCATTTACAATTAATATTATATATCATTTTCATTTTTTGTCAACAGATAATATAAAAAAATAAAAAGTATTTTTAAATAAAATAAATAGTTATAAAAATATTTAAAATACTTTGTTTTTATAACTATCTATTTAATAAAAATACTTTTTGTTTTAATTAATTATTAAATTTTTTACTCCTATTGTTACTATATACTTTATCTAAGCTGTTTCATCTTCTTTATTATAGACTTTAAAGACCACCTACTTCTACGGATCTTCCTTTGAATGCTTTCTCTTTTCTTTCTTTTTCATATTCTTGAGCTTCTATCGCCTTATCTTTTTCTTTTAACGCTACTCTTACATATATTACTCCTGTAATAGCTGATATTAAATCTGAAATTGGGTAAGCTATCCAAGCTCCCATAATATTAAATTTGCCAACTAATATAAATAATAATGGTATAAATATTATCATTTGTCTATATACAGATAGTATAAGTGAAGTTCTTGCTTTCCCCATAGATTGATAATAATATATAGATACATAATATATTCCTATAGTCGGAAATAGGGATATTATTATTCTAAAAGCTTTTACAGTTTCACCTAAAAGACTTCTATCCTTTAAAAATAATCCTATTATAGGGTTTGCAAATATAAGCATTACTGCCCATAATATTAAAGTTGCTCCTGTTACAGCTACTATAGTCTTTACAACTACTTCTTTTACACGAACTAAATCTTTTGCACCATAGTTAAATGCCGCTATAGGTTGCATTGCCGAACTTATACCTATAACTGTTATGAACAAGAACATTGATATTTTAGTAGTTACCCCTACTATAATCAAAGCCTTATCTCCTCCGTAAATAGAAAGTATATTATTTAATATTACTGCCACCACTGCATCAGATATTTCTATAATAAAAGTTGAAAATCCTACTGCTAAAATTGGCTTTAATATATCTAATTTAAGTTGAAAATTTAATTTTAAATTTAATCCTGTTTTCTTTTTAACCTTATCAAACTTATATATCGCATATACTAATGCAACTGTTTGTGAAACCACAGTTGCTATAGCTGCTCCTGCTACTCCAAAGTTTAAATGCATAACTAAGAAATAGTCAATTATAACATTTAATATAGCTCCTACTGAAGTAGCTTTTAATGTTATATTTGTATAACCTAAAGATGTCATTATATAACAAATAACTAAGGTTAAGGCTTGAAATAGTCCACCAAGTACTACTATAGAAATGTATTTTTCCGCATAAGGATAAATAGATTGACTAGCACCTAATAGGCCTGTAATCATGTCTTTCTTAAAAATTGAAATTATAAAAGTTAAAGTTACCATTATGACTATGGTAATATTTATAGCATTTAATATTACTGATTTTAAATTATCATAATCTTTTTTGCCTAAACTTCTAGCTACGGCAGTAGATGCACCCACTGCTATCATCATACCCAGTGAAGACATAAGTCTTTGTACTGGAAAGGCTATAGTTAATGCGCCTATGGCTTTCGGCCCTATAGCTAAGCCTACGAAAAATGTATCTACCATATTATATAATTCCATAACTAATAAAGAAATCATAGCTGGAACTGCAAATTTTAATAAAGCTTTTTCTACCTTTTCCTTTGAAAATAACTTATAGTCAATTCCCATGTTAAGCACCCCGTTCTAATAGATTTTGTATTTTTAGGTAACATTTTTGCACTCATTTTGTTATCCACTCCTTTTTAAAATTATAATCTTATATAAATTAACCATATTATTTACACATATTAAAAATTATTTTATTTATTTAAATATCTATCTTCTAATATTTAATAAAAAAATACATTAAATTTAATATAAAAATCCTTAAAATTAAGAAGAACCTACTATGTTCTATATTTTTAAAATATATTATTGGTCATAATTTTAAWTGTACTTTTATTTTCTTTATATTAATATTATATTCTTTTAAATATATATTTTCATTCACTATGCTAAGGACTATAAGGTATATAATTAAGGACTATAGTTTTTTCCATTTATTATCAATAAACAAAAAAACACCTTATTTAAGGTGCTTTTGTACTTTTTGTACATATTTTTTTATATTTAATTTGAATTTTGAAATAAATAAACTGAAAAGAGTATTTTTGTACTTTTTGTATATATAATTGAGTACTATTTTAATATTATACTTTTATATTTAACATTATATAGATGAGAACCATGTGTTTATAATATCCTTTATCATACTATTCTTCATTTGAAAAGTTCTTTATTTTTAAGAAAGTTTTATCTAAGAATATATTTATACTCTTTGCAATATAAATAAAAATGCTCCATATCCTTCTATCTTTGAAACTATATTATATATAGGAGATTTTTTAGCAAAACCTAATTTTATATTGGGTACAGAACTTTTTATTAATAAATCTCTCTCATATTCATCAATCCTCTTTGGCTTACCCATAGATAACCAGTTATTATAAGAAGATCCTTTTCCTTCATCTATTTTATAAGTAACTATTTTATAATTATAAGGTAGTGCTGCTATATTTATAGAAAATTTCTTTTCTGCAGTCTCTTTTAAACCTCTTCTTTTATACAAATCATCTAGAGAAATCAAGGACTCTAATTCTTCACTATGAGAATAAACAAGAATTTGAATATCATCGTCTTCTTTAGTAATTATATATCCATCTCCCTTTTCTATTACCTCATTACCCAATTTAGATAAAAGATAATAAGCATAGTAAGAAGGCTTTTTTATTCCTTGACGATTTATTATTCCAGAACCACCATAAAACAATTCATTATTTATATACTCTCCTCCATATATTTCATCAAAAGTAGTTAAAAAAATTACATTTGATTTTTTATTTAAGTATTGGTTTAATATGTAGGGAACCATGTAGGCAGTATCATAAATATTATTTACTTCCTTATAATCTAAATCCCAATTTATAAATTCTATATCCTCATATTCTTTTAGGAAGCTTTCTAAACTCTTCTTATTTTCATCTAAGGAATTTTTTAAATAAAATCTCCATTTTTTAATCTCTTTATCTCCAAAAAAATCTGTGAAATAATCAATAAAATCCTTAAAAAGCGTCAAGAAAAATTCTACTTCATACTTATGAAAATCTATTAGTATAGCAGGTTTTAAATCTAAATCATATATAAATTCAAATACTTGTCTTATCTCATACCAATTAAAGAATCTGTCCTTTTCTGTTGAAAAAACATTCATATCCTTTGAAAATATATTCTGTATAATTGCATATTCACATTCTACATATTTTTGAAATTCTTTTATAAGCTTTACATGATTACCTTTTAATATTTCCTTAGCACTGCCTAAATTAATAATGTCATGCCAATTCTCATCTAACTCTCCTGTATCCTTGGATAAATCCACATGAATTTTTATAATTTTACCTTCATAATTAAATCGTGGATAATCCTCTAAATAATGCATTAAATACTCATATGCATCCTTTAATTTTAATTTTTCATAAAGTTTTAGTTTTTCATAGGTTTCTTCATCTACTTTATATTTTTTTCTATATTGCATTGGAGTACATTTATAATGTTTCTTAAAATGTTTATTAAAATACCTGGTGTGTGAAAAGCCTAGTTCTTCGGATATTTCAGATATGGTTTTATCTGTATCTAAAAGTAATTTTATAGCTTCTTCTACTCTAGTTAAATTTACAAAATCGTTAAAACTATATCCTACCTTATTTTTCATTTCATTAGATAAATAATGAGAGCTTAAGAATTCTAATCTAGCTATATCTTGAATACTTATTTTATTGTTATAATTAGAATATATATATTTTATTATTCTATCATATCTTTCAAACTGTACCTCATTTTCTTTTAATTCCTCTTCATCATATATTAAATAGTGAAAATTATTTATAAGATGATATAAAAGATCTACTAAAATTTCCTCTACTACATCTTCATAATTATCACCCTTTTGAGCTATTTCACAAAGCATTATAGAAAGATATTTTCTTAATATATCATACTTTTCATGCTTTTGAGCCTCTGGCGCAGAAAAATCCGTATAAAAAAACATATTCTCTATATCATAATATTTATTAAAAAAACTAGTATCTATTTGAAATATAAGGACTTTATTGTTATTAGTTATACTTTTTATACTGTGAGCTTCCTCTGGATTTATTATTCCTATTTCCTGCTTATTTACCCTATGACTTTCTGTTTCTATAGTTATTTTTATGCTACCTTCTAAAACATATATAACTTCCATAGCATTGTGCCAATGAATAGGACTTTTTTTTATATTTTGCATAGAAACTTTTATAGGTAAATCATTTGTATACTCTACAAATTCTCTTGGCATAAACTTCCTCCTATCAGTTTTTAACTGTGTCTATTATATCATAATTTAAATAAAGTTATTTATGTTCCTGTTTTAATCTTACAACAATATTATATCAAAATAATATTATGTTGAAATTATCATAGCTACAATGTATAATATTTACAATTAAATTATTGTTTATACTCGGTTACAACTTTAATTATTATTTTTAATCTACCAAATTCACACTAACTTTTTATTAAAAATTTTTATTAAACTAAATGATTTATCTAATAACCACTAACTCTAATACTTCAATTTTCTTAAAGTTAATATTAAAGAGCAAGTATGTATCTATATAATCATTCACTAAGCTTTAATAAGAATAAAAACTTTATCTAAGTCCAAAAAATTTATTTATATTTGTGAGGTGGAATAAATGCTAAAATTAGCGAAACCAAAAAGATTAAAACCTGGCGATAAAATAGCTACAGTAAGTCTTTCATGGGGCGGTGCTGGTGATGCAGACTTACTTTGGAGATATAAATTAGGAAAAAAGAGATTACAAGAACAATTTGGTCTAGAAGTTGTAGAAATGCCAAACACTTTAAAAGGATCAGATTATTTATATCATCATCCAGAAAAACGTGCAGAAGACTTAATGTCAGCTTTTTCTGATTCATCTATAAAAGGAATTTTTTCTTGTATCGGCGGTGAAGAAAGTATAAGAATGTTACCCTATATTGATTTGAATATTATAAGAAATAATCCTAAAATATTTATAGGATATTCTGATACAACTGTATCACATTTTATATGTCTTAAAGGAAATCTCTCTAGTTTCTATGGCGCATCCGTTCTTGCGGAACTGGCTGAAAACATTAAAATATTTGATTATACTACCCATTGGCTAAAAAAAGTTCTTTTTGAAACTTCTCCAATTGGATTAATACCAGCAGCCAATGAATGGACTGGTGAAAGAATAGAATGGATTGAAAGTAACTCATCTATTGCAAAAAACATGGTGAAAAATCAAGGATATGAATTTTTGCAAGGCAATGGAATAATTCAAGGACAATTAATAGGTGGTTGCATGGAAGTACTAGAAATGATAAAAGGTACTACATTATGGCCATCAAATGATGTATTTAAAGATACTATTTTATTCTTTGAAACCTCAGAAAATATGCCATCCCCTACTTATGTAGAATATTGGCTTAGAAATTATGGTAGTCAAGGTATATTACAAAACTCAAAGGCAATAATTTTCGGCAAACCATACCAAGAAAAATATTATAAAGAATATAAGAACGTAATTATGAAAATAATACCTGAATTAGAACTTTACCATATACCTATCATCTATAATATGTCCTTTGGTCATAATGAGCCAATGATGTGTATACCCTATGGTGCAATAGCACAAATTGATTGTAATAAAAAAAGTTTTTCTATACTTGAATCAGGAGTCATTTAAATTGACGCTATACAATTAAAAATTGGGATATGTGTTATAAAACACATTGGAAAAAGCTTAGATACTATTATTTGTTTTCTGAAAATATATTAAGAAAAACTGATTATTTAAGCATTAGCGGGTTATCATTTTTTCCAATATATTTTGCAAAAACAAATTTATAATATATTAGCAAATTGAGCTGTCTTTCTAGACACATATCCCTTATCTGTACTCTTTCATCTATACTCTGTACTCTAAAAAAGGAAAGTGCCACGCACTTTCCTTTTTTATCTTATTCTTTTTCTTCCCAATCCATTGATTTTGTTACTGCCTTATGCCATCCTTTTATAAGTTTTTCTTTCTTTTCATCTTCCATTACTGGATCAAAGCTTTTTGAGATTGCCCAATTTTGTGATACTTCATTTCTATCTTTCCAGTATCCTACTGCAAGCCCTGCAAGATAAGCTGCTCCTAATGCTGTAGTTTCTACTACCTCTGGCCTATCTACTTGTACACCTAGTATATCTGATTGGAATTGCATTAAGAAATTATTTTGACAGGCTCCTCCATCTACTTTTAATGCTTTTAATTCTATGCCTGAATCCTCTTCCATAGCTTTTAAAACATCATGAGTTTGGTATGCCATAGATTCTAATGCAGCTCTTATTATATGTTCTTTTTTAGCTCCTCTTGTAAGACCTAATATAGTTCCTCTTGCATAAGAATCCCAGTATGGTGCACCTATTCCAACAAAAGCTGGTACAAGATAAACTCCATTATTATCTTCTACTGCTGTAGCATATTTTTCTGTTTCTTGAGCAGTTTTTACCATTCTAAGTTCATCTCTTAACCATTGAATTACTGCTCCTCCTATGAATACACTTCCTTCTAAAGCATATTCAACTTTTCCATCTATACCTACAGCTATAGTAGTCAACAGTCCATTCTTAGAATCTACTGCTTTTTCTCCTGTATTCATTAATAGGAAACAACCTGTACCATAAGTATTTTTAGCCATGCCCGCATTAAAGCAAGTTTGTCCAAATAAGGCTGCTTGTTGATCTCCTGCATCTCCTGATATTGGAATTGATACTCCAAATAATATTTCATCTGTTTCACCATAAACACAGCTAGATGGTTTTACTTCTGGTAACATAGATTTTGGTATATCAAATATTTCCAATAATTCTTCATCCCATTTTAATTCATGTATGTTAAATAACATAGTTCTTGAAGCATTAGTATAATCCGTTACATGAACCTTACCTTTAGTCATATTCCATATTAGCCAAGTATCTATATTTCCGAATAATAAATCACCTTTTTCTGCTAATTCCCTAGCTCCTTCTACATTATCTAATATCCATTTTATTTTTGTAGCAGAGAAGTAAGCATCTAACATTAACCCTGTTTTTTCTTTTATAGTCTTATCTATGTTTTTTTCCCTTAGCTCATCACAATAACCAGCAGTTCTTCTACATTGCCATACTATAGCATTATATACTGGCATTCCTGTTCTTTTATTCCAAACTACTGTAGTTTCTCTTTGATTAGTTATACCTATACCTGCTATTTGTTCTGGAGAAATTCTAGCTATATTTAATGCTTCTCCTGCTACACCTGCTTGTTTTCCCCATATTTCTAGTGGATCATGTTCTACCCATCCTGCTTTAGGATATATTTGTGTAAATTCCTTTTGAGCAACGCTTACTACTTCACCTTTTTTATTGAATATTATACATCTTGAACTAGTAGTTCCTTGATCTAAAGACATTATATATTTTTCCATTACAAACTCCACCTTCCCCTTTTAAATCATGTATACTATTTAAAATTGCTTTTTAATAATATAAATTTCTTTTAAAAATATTAAGATAAAAAACTAGTAAAATAATTCTTTTTAAACATAACTTTCTTATATTTAAACTTTCAACTGTAAAAATAATTATAAATAATATGCAACCTTATTAACAACAAAGTTCTTTAAATATTTTTCTACTATATATAACTTATTAATATTATTTTTGTTTTATTATATCATGATAAAATAATTTGATTAAATGTCTTCATAAAGTTTTGATTAAAAAACTAACATAAATAATAATGCTCCTGCTATTCCTCCTAGTATTGGACCTAATACTGGTATCCATGCATATTTCCAATCAGAATCTCCTTTACCATCTATAGGTAAAATTGCATGAGCTATTCTTGGTGCTAAATCTCTGGCTGGATTTATAGCATATCCTGTTGGTCCACCCAAAGAAAGTCCTAAAACAAATATAAATGCACCTGCAGTTAATGGACCAAAACCATCTACCATTTTAGCCTGGCCAAAACCCATTAAACCAAATACTAAAAATGCAGTTGCTAAAAATTCAGTTATAAAGTTAGCCTTTGTATCTCTTATTGCTGGAGCTGTACAAAATACACCTAACTTGGTAGCTTTATCTTCTGTAGCTTTCCAATGTGGAAGGTAAGTAAGCCAAACTAAAACTGCCCCTGCAAATCCCCCTAACATTTGAGCTATAATATAACCTGCTACATTTGCCCAAGGAAAATTTCCTGCTATTGCATTACCAATAGTAACTGCTGGATTCATATGAGCTCCACTTATACCTCCAAAAATATATGCAGGTATAGCAACAGCTAATCCCCAGGCTGCAGTTACAACAATCCAACCACCATCTTTTCCCTTACTTTTATTAAGAGCTACACTGGCTACAACACCGTCTCCTAACCAAATTAACATCATAGTACCCAAAAACTCCGCCATATAAATTGACATAATTTTTACTCCCCCTGTTAAAATTATTTAATTTTGGAAAAGACAAAAATAGAGCCAATTCACCTATTGAAATGTAATGAATTGGCTCTCTTATCTCCGCCTTAAAATATTAAATTTATTTTATTTTATCATCTTTTGTTTACGTTTTCAATATATATTTTTTCATTTTTTTAAAATTAATTATACAAAAAATATAAAATTCGAAAACATTGTAATTATTTTACTTTTAATTTACTACATACTAGTTTAAATACAACCAAATGTTAATTCACTATAGAGTTTTTCACCAAAATTTATAATATGTGCTCTTCTATAAAAAATAACTAAGAATTTCCCTCCCCCCATTTAAACTTATTCAATTAAATTTATATATTAAAGAATTAATATTGACTTTGAATTATATTTAATATACTTTACACTTTTAGTATATGCTGGCTAATTTAAAACTAATATTACTTTAAGAAATTTTTAATATTAATTTTAAAGGATTTACATAAACTATATAGAATTGTTTCTATTAATAATTTTTAGGAGGTTTTAATTATGCTAATTACTACTACTAATAACATAGAAGGTAAACAAATAAAACAATATAAAGGAATAGTCTGTGGTGAAGTTATTACAGGAGTTAATTTTTTAAAAGATTTCATGGCTGGAATAAGAGACTTAGTAGGTGGAAGATCTCAAGGTTATGAAGAAGAGTTAATTCGCGCAAGAAATGAAGCTATAGATGAAATGATGGATAGAGCTGCTTCATTAGGTTGTAACGCAATAGTAGGAGTAGATATAGATTATGAGGTTTTAGGTCAGGGTGGGGGAATGCTTATGGTAACAGCTTCTGGTACTGGAGTTATAACTGAATAGCAATTAACTTAATTTTTAATATTAAAATAATGCTAGTAATATTAACTTAGTTATTAATTACTAGCATTTTTATATTTATTAAGGATAATAGATTATAACTAGTAAAAACAATTTATCTTGAAAATAAAATAGCTCTGTCATGAAAACCTAATATTACAGTAACTAAATATGGAATTATTACACAAATTACAGGTAATATATTCCATAATGGTTTCTCCACACCATGTTCTAAAGAGAATTTTTCGGTAAATTTTGGAAACAATTTGTGAAAAACAACAAATGTTAAGTATCCAAGCATTGTTCCTATAGTATTTAATATTAAATCATCAATATCTGTTCCACGTGCCAAAAATAACTGAGAAAACTCAATTGTAAAAGAAACTAAAAAACCAAATAAAACAGTCTTCGAAAATTTTCTAAAATATTTCCATAGTAAAGGTAATAATAACCCCAGTGGTCCAAACATTAAAATGTTTCCAAATATATTTGCCCCTAGATATAATATAGTCTCATTTCTTGGTATATTTTCAACAACTGCCATATTAAATACCTCTTTAACCATTCCCAAAGTGCTTACAACTGGAATATATGAAATTTCATCAATTCGAATATCTGTATGAAATCCACTAATAGGAGAAATACCTGTTAACCCAAAAATTACATTCATTATAAATATAAAAAATAATACTCCAATTATATGACCTATCTTATTCTGTTGTTTTTTATTTATCTTTAAAAGTATAAGTATAATAATAATAGATATTATCACATTTCTCAATAAAATTTCAATACCCTGCATAGTTATCATCTCCTTGCAAAACAAGTATCATTGAACATAATAATATTTAATTTAAATACTATCATGTATATTTCTTTATAATTTATATTTGAAATTTATTATTTAAGGAAAATGCATAGCACTTTCCTTAAACTCTATTTACTGCAAAATTTTATAACCAATTTTGATATGAAATATCCTATAATTGTACCTATTAATAAGGTTATATATATTAGTAGCATATTAGTAACTGGTTCTGGTCCTTTTGGATATCCAAACATTTGTGAAAAAATCATTCCTACACATATGCCTACCCCTAATTTAAATGCTGTTTCAACAGGTTTAAATATAATTAATTGATTTATTCTTTCTAATTTGACCTTGTTATATATAATTACTGCTAAAATAGAGAAAATAACTATTAAAACTATAAGTACCATTATTTTAATATCAAAATTTTCATATATAAATTTATAGGTATTTCTTATCTCTTCTCCATTTGGCGCTTTTTCAATTCTTTCCAATCCTTTAGTATCTACTATTCCATATATATATAAATTCCTAACAAATTTCTCTAATGCCATCAGCCTAGGACTTTCATACTGTAAGTTTTGACTTAATCTTATTAAATCTACTACATATCCTACTACTATATATGGTACGTATAAAGTTATTGGTGCAACTATAGTTGCTGCAAAATATTGTCCTACTAAACTTTGCATAAACGTCAAAAATATAAAGAAAAATAAACAAAACAATAAATTTATAGAATAAAACTTAGGTATATCTAAATAAGAAGTTCCTATATGGGGTTTATTGTTAAAATAAAGAACCGTCATTATTGTAAAATTAATGAAAAATGGTATAGCTACAGTTAATATACCCACTTTAATCTTAGATAATATAATATCCTTTCTTGTAAAAGGCATAGAATGTAATAAATCGCATGTGGAACTCTGTTTTTCTCCTTTAAATAATAGTATGGAAAATAACGCTATTACTCCTAATATAAGTATCAGTTTCCCGCTATTCCAACCTAATAAACATTGATTAAACCACATTTTATCCAATACAAAATCTTTATCTATAAGCATGCTATATTTTTGATAGCTGATTTGTTCAAGCACATTATTAGGCTTATCCCAAAATAAAATTAAAGTCATAAGTAGACAAATCCATTTACTATTTTTCCATTCTTTATAAAACAAAGGATTTCTAAATAAGCTTTTCATTCTCTTTTTCTCCTTCCATGGAGTATATAAACATATCTTCTAAACTCAAATCTATTTCTTCTACAAACTCCGCTCCTGATTTTATTAATTTTTCTTGCAGTTCGTTTGAATAATTATTTGTTATTAAATAATTTATTCTCCCTACATTTTCTACTGTCATTATTTCATCCCAGGCTTTTATTTCCTCTATTTTATTTTCATCTTTAAATAAAACTTGAAGTTTCTTTATATATTTCTTCATATCCTCTATATTATTTGTGTATTTTATTTGTCCGTTTTCTATAATAGCTACAGAATCACATATTCTTTCTAAATCATCTAAATGATGACTTGCTATAAATATAGTAGTATTTCTTTCTGAAACCTCTTCTAATAATATGTTAATTAATTTTCTTTTTATTATAGGATCTAATCCGGAAGTAGGTTCATCCAATATTAATATTTCTGGATATATACTCAAATTTAACATTAAAGAAACTCTCATTTTCATCCCTTTTGAAAGTTCTCTTATTCTCTTGTTTTCTGGTATTTTAAATATCTTATTAAGCTCTTTAAAACGTTCATAAGAAAAAGTGCTATAGGTTAAAGTATAGAATTTTACAAGTTCCTTTACTTTAAAAGATGAATAATATTGAATTTCTGATGCTACATAACCTATTTTGCCTTTTACTAAAGTATTTTCAAAAACAGGTTTTCCATCTACCTTTATTTCTCCTTCATCCTGTTTATATATTCCTAGCATGCATTTTATAAGGGTAGTTTTACCCGCTCCATTTTCTCCTATAACTCCAAATATACTTCCTTTTTCTATATCTAAGTTAATGTTATTTAAAGCTTTTTTATCTCCTAACATTTTTGATACATTACTTATACTTATCAACTTAATCACCTCTTTCCATCTAAATCTTCATAAATTTCTTCTATTAACTTTAAAAATTCCTTTTTATCTATTCCCATATATTGTGCCTCTATCAAAAGTTGCTTTAATTCTTTTCTTAAAAAACTCATTTTTTCTTCATCCTCCCTAGGATTAAAATCTGATATATAAGTTCCCTTTCCCCTTAAAACCTCTATGATTTTTTCTCTTTCTAATTCTTTATAAGCTTTACTAACTGTATTGGGATTTGTAGTTATCATTACAGCTAGTTCTCTTACAGAAGGCAATTTATCTCCAGGTTTCAATATTCCTCTTATAACATTTTCTTTTATACCGTCTATTATTTGCTCATATATGGGTTTGCTACTTCTGCTATCTATATTTATCATTTCTTCACCACCTTACTTTATTGTTATTACTAATACATTTATTTTTTAATCTATGTTTTAAACTATTAATAATATTTAAAATTAAAATATAAATTACATTTGTCTTTTCTTCTATGCTATATTATCTAACATTAAAATCACTCTATAAATTTACTATAGATTATGTTTATAATCTAATTGTATATAAATAGCGCTATTAATATAATTGCAACTGGTATCATAATTACAATACTACAAATAGTAATGAAATTTTTTACTTTCTTATCCTCTTTGAAAACTCTCTCAATTACCATATATATACCTATACCAATAATTCCTCCAATAGTATTAGTAATAACATCTGTTATATCACTGGCACCTATGCCAAATATATACTGACTAGCTTCAAAGATTAAACTTATTGCAAAAATTTTATAAATTCTCTTATATATAGCGTTGTTTTTATTGATTATATTCATATAAATTCCTAATGGAATAAATAAAATTATATTGCCCCAAATATCTAAACTGTTATAATTTCCATTAAAGATATCATAAAAAGGAATCAAATTAAGTGTTCTAGAAAAATATCTATTAGTACTAAATACCTCTAATGGCGATACATATTTAAAAGGAATATTCCACAGTAGGAATAAAATATAAAATACAAATCCTATAGTGAATAAAATGTTAATTATTTTTTTCTTCATTCTGAAATCATCCCATTCTTTAAGAATTTAAACAATTATTAATTTTCTCTTATATCTACCATCTGTAAAAAATAAGGTGTGTATAAAGTATTAAGTGTACTACTACAACTAATACACTTATAATATACTAAAACTTTTAACTATTGTCAACAAAATTATTATATATTGCTTTATAAAATTTTTAACCTTTAATTAAAAAGCTCTTACTATTAAACAAACTTCAGCTAACATTCTTCAACTAACATTAAGGACTGCTTCATATTGTTTTTTCAAAATTATATAACAAATAATCTCTAATAAAATTTTTAGAAATTGTTTTACTTGTAACATAGGTTACAGAATTAATCATATTTTTTTTATACAATTAATTCAGAGTTAAGTGATATACTTACTCTACTAAATTAGTAACTAAAAATAATTTTAAATATATGGAGGTATTAATAATGAGTATGTTTTGTTATCAATGTCAAGAAGCTGCTGGTGGCCGTGGTTGCACTGTGAAAGGTGTATGTGGTAAAACTGAGGATATAGCTAAAACTCAAGATTTAATTATATACGTTGTAAAAGGAATAGCAATATATAGTTCTCAAGCTAGAGAAATAGGTCTAAATACTGATGAAGCTGATAAATTTATAGTTGAAAGTCTTTTCTCTACTATAACTAATGCTAACTTTGATGGTAAAGCTCTAAATGCTAGAGTTCAAAAAGGTCTAAAAATAAGACAAGATTTAAAGGATGCTATTATAAAAGCTGGTGGTTCTTATAATTCTAAGGAAAATAAAAGTTGGACTTCTAAATTCTTAAGTGTTTTAGGAATAAAAAATGATAAAGATGAAAAAGAAATTCACGATGCTGCAGTTTGGGCTGCAAATAATCCTGAAGATTTTAAAAAGAAAGCTGAAACAGTAGGAGTATTAGCTACTGAAAATGAAGATATAAGATCTTTAAGAGAACTTTTAACTTACGGATTAAAAGGAATGGCAGCTTATTTAGAACATGCTAACAATTTAGGTTATGATGAAGATAGTATCCATGCCTTTATGGCAAAAGCTTTAGTAGCTACTTTAGATGATACCCTTTCTGCAGATGAATTGACTGCTTTAGTTTTAGAATGTGGAAAATATGGTGTAGATGTTATGGCTCTATTAGATAAAGCTAATACATCAACTTATGGAAATCCTGAAATAACAAAGGTTAATATAGGTGTTAGAAATAATCCTGGTATATTAATAAGTGGACATGACTTAAAGGATATGGAAGAACTTTTAAAACAAACAGAAGGTACTGGAGTAGATGTATATACTCACAGTGAAATGCTTCCTGCAAATTACTATCCTGCATTCAAAAAATATAAACATTTTGTTGGTAACTACGGTAATGCTTGGTGGAAACAAAACGAAGAATTTGAATCCTTCAATGGACCGATTTTAATGACTACAAACTGTATTGTTACACCTAAAGCTTCTTACAAAGATAGAATGTACACTACTGGTGTAACTGGTTTTGAAGGAGTTAAACATATTAATCCTTCAAAAGACGGTAAAAAAGATTTTTCAGAAATAATTGAACATGCGAAAAGATGTGCCTCCCCTAAAGAAATAGAAAAAGGTGAAATTATAGGTGGATTTGCTCATAACCAAGTTTTAGCTTTAGCTCCTCAAGTGGTTGATGCAGTAAAAACTGGAGCCATAAAGAGATTCTTTGTAATGGCAGGTTGTGATGGAAGAATGAAAAGTAGAAATTACTATACAGATTTCGCTAAAGCACTTCCAAAGGATACAGTTATATTAACTGCAGGTTGTGCAAAATATAAATATAATAAACTAGATTTAGGAGATATAAATGGAATACCTAGAGTATTAGATGCAGGTCAATGTAATGATTCTTATTCATTAGCTGTAATAGCTCTTAAATTAAAAGAAGTATTCGAACTTGAAGACATTAACGAATTACCAATTTCCTATAATATAGCATGGTATGAACAAAAAGCTGTAATAGTATTACTTGCATTACTTCACTTAGGTGTTAAAAATATTCACTTAGGACCAACTTTACCAGCCTTCTTATCACCAAATGTGGCTAAAATATTAGTAGAAAACTTTGGTATAGGAACTATATCCTCAGTAGATGAAGATATAAAAATGTTCATGAACTAAATAATTAAATTACGACTTAACAGCCTTTAAATGTTGAAAATTAAAACAAAAAATACTTTTAGTCAATAGATAGCTATAAAAATAAAGTATTCTGATTATTTTTCTAGATATCTATTTTCTCTAAAAGTATTTCTTGTTTTAACACCTTTAAAGGTTGTTATAATAATTTCCTACTGAAAGGAAAACCTACAATAAAAAAATAAATTAGAAGCTCTTATCGAAGTGAGCTGCCTTTCTAACCATATATCCTTTTTTTAACTATGGGCAGTATAATTCCTTTTTAAGTCGTAATTTCTTTATACAGTGAATTTGGATACTAATTCTTGTAAAATCTCTGCCCTATGTTCTGATTCTTCTGATTTTTCCTTTACCTCATTAGCCTTCTCTACTACTATAGAAGATTTATTAGCTATATTAGTAGCGCCCTCTGCACCTTCATTGGCAGCTAGGGCTACAGTATTTATAACTTCCACTATATTTTTTATAGAAGCTAATAGCTCTTCTGAAGTAGCACTTATCCCTTGAGAAACATCATTATAGTAATTAGCATCTTCACTATACATATCCCCAGTTTGAACGAACTTCTCATAATCTTTTATTACTTGTCCATTTATGAATTCTAGTAATTTTTTAGCACTACCAGAAAGATTTCCTACTGAATCTATAACTAAGGCTATTACCTCTTTTATTTGTGAAGCTGTGTTACTAGATTCTTCTGCTAATTTTCTTACCTCATCTGCAACTACTGCAAATCCTTTTCCTGCTTCTCCTGCTCTAGCAGCTTCAATAGCGGCATTTAATGCTAATAAATTTGTTTGATCTGTTATTTCAAGTATAGCTTCAGATAATTCATTTATCTTTTCTACAGATTTAGATTGTTCTATAGCAGAATATAATTCTTTTGCATTATTTTGATACATATGTATAGCATTATTTTTTGAATTTTCTCCACTTACTTTTAACTCTTCTGCTTTCTTACTTATATCTGTAGACCTATTAGCAACTTCCTCTGCTTTTCTTGCTACTCCTTCTATTGCTCTTTCTATCTCAATAGATGTGGCATTTATTTCCTCTGCAGAAGCAGCTGTCTCTTCCATTCCAGCAGATAATTCTTCTGTAGTTGAGGAAACTTCTTCTATATTCATATTTAATTCATTTATTAAACCTACAGCAATCTCACTAAACTCTAGTGATTTTTCAGATTCATTTTTTACACTATTAACCATTCCCCTCATTGATTCTTGCATATTAACAAGAGATTTAGCTAAATAACCTACTTCATCTTTTCTATTAAGTCTTTCTTTAGGAATTTCTGCAGTAAAATCTCCCTCTGAAAAATCATTTAAATATTTCACCATTCTTCCTATAGGATCTACTATAGACCTAGATATAATAGATGCTAATATTATTGCTATTACTATTGCTAATAAAAAAACAGTTAAAAAAATTATTTTTATTTTACCATAATCTTTATCATTATTTGTATTTGTTTCTTCAGCTTCCTTAGAATTTTGTTCTGATAAAGTTCTTAAATCATTATGGAATTGTTCTAAAGATTTACTGGTGCTTATATAAGCTTCATTAGCTTCTTTAAGTTTATTATTATTTATTAATGAAATTATATTAGCTATATTTTTTTCATATTCTGAAAATCCTATTTCTACCTTTTGAAATATACTTTTTTCTTCCTCTTCCATCTCCTGTTTTTTTAAATAGTCCATATTTTCTTTAAATACTTTTTTTCTATTATTAATACTCTTAATTTTTTCATTTAAAACAGATTTATCATTATTTTTAATTATCATATATAATAAATCATTTTCAATGCCTCTAGTTTGATTTCTATTGTCATTAATTAATTTTACAGACATTAACTGATCAGTATACATCTTACTCATTTCTTTGTTACCAGATCTTATATAATAAAATCCTGTAGCAGCTATAATTACTGAAACTAAAATCATTATTAATGTAAGAATTATAATTTTTCCTCTAATTTTTATGTCTTTTAACACTATGTCTCACCTCATTATTTAATTTTTATCCGTTAATTTCACAATTCTAATATACTAAGTGTCCTTCATCTAAAATTGAAGCAAAGTAAAAAATCACTCTAAATTAAGTTTAGCTTTACACATTTAATTTATAAATCCCCTCTAAATTTAAAATATATTCCTAATATTTATGAAATATTTTCCTAATGATAATAAATTATTAATAACCATATAATATTATAAATTAGATAATGCAAAATGAAAGGTTAGGTGATATTTTGAACATTAATTATAAAATAAAAACATTAACTTATAATCTATGTAAATATATTATAAGAATTCTTATTTTTATTAATGTAATAAATAATTTTACAAAAAAAGATTACTATTTTACACTAATTGGAGTTGCTGCTTTTGTATTAACTTTTATACCTTCTTTAATTTTTAAAATAATGAAAATTAAACCTGATAAAAGCTTATACTTGTCTATTATATTTTTTATATTCATTTCTCTTTACTTAGGCACCCTAAATAATTTTTATAGATATGAATGGTGGGATACTATGCTTCATGTTGTATCTGGTATAATAATAGGATTTTTTGCTATTATTATATTAAAAAAGCATAATCCTCACAACTCCATGAACAGTTATAATCCAATTTTTGTATTTATTTTTGTCTTATCCTTTGCAGCCTTATGTGGTGTTATATGGGAAATTTACGAATTTACCATTGACACTTTATTTAATTTAGATATGCAAGGAGTAGAATGTTGTGGTGTTACGGATACCATGGTAGATTTAATAGCAGATCTTGTAGGATCTATAATTTCTTATATTTTTTATTGTTTTACTTATAAAAAACAATAAAAAATTTATTACTAATATTATCGTCTTAAGACTTATTATAATTTAGGTAAATTTATATCTTTTTCATAATAATATAATTATTAGATTTAAARATTAATTTAATATAAAACACTATGCAAGTTTTATCAAATAAAAAAATTGTATAGTGTTTTACTTTATTTATAAGATTTTTATATTGAATATTTTTATTTAAAGTTTGCTTAACAAAACTTATATTTTAAATTTATTAACTAGCTCCATTAAAAGCTCAGCTCTTTCTTTAGATTGCTCTGACTTTTCTTTAATTTACATTCATAAAATCTAATAGCTGTTATGAATTATTAGCAAGTTCTTTTACAGAACTTACTACAGTTTCTGTTATTTTTTGTATTTGTCCCGCTGTATTACTGGATTCTTCTGCTAATTTCCTTACTTCTTCTGCTACTACGGCAAAACCTTTTCCAGCTTCCCCTGCTCTTGCTGCTTCAATAGCTGCATTTAGTGCTAATAAATTTGTTTGATCTGTTATATCAAGTATAGTTTCTAATAACTTATTTATTTCATCCACAAATTTAGTATCTTCTATGGCCTTTGATAATTTTCCTTTATTCATTTCATATACATTCAAAGTATTTTTTCTTCAATTTTCAACCCCAATTTTAAGATCTTTAGCTCTTTTATTTATAGTAATAGATCTATCTGATACTTCCTTTGCCTGTTCTGGAACAGATTCTATAACTCTCTTTCTATTTGATTTGATGTAGAATTCATTTCTTCTGACGAAGCTTCAGTTTCTTCTACTTCAGCGGACAACTGCTCTGTGGTGGATCATACTTCTTCAATATTCTTATTTAATTCATTAAATAAAATTGATATATCAGCATTAAACTCCATAGATTTTTCAACTTCATCCTTTACTTTAAATATCATTTCTTTTATATTGCTATGCATTTTTTTAAGTGAGATAAAAACTATACCAATTTCATCACTTCTATCTAAATATTCATCTGTTATATCCTCAGTAAAGTCCCCTTCAGATAGTAAATTCAAATTATCAGTTTTATTTCCTGCTCATCCAATTTAGTAGATTGTAATGTTTTAAAATTATCATTAAACTTTTTTTTCCCTTACTTTTATATCTTCTATTCTTTTACTTTGCTCTTCTTTGTTATTTTGGTTAAGCATTATGTATAATATGTCCGCTTCTAAAGCCCTAGATTGATTCCTATTATCATTAAGAACTTTACAGATATTAAGTTTTTTCATATAAAGAATTTATATCCCTATTATTCTTCCATATATTAAATACACCTAAAACTCCAACAATTAATATGGACATTAACATTATTATTGTTAATATTAACATTTTTCCTTTAATTTTTACTTTATCCAACATATTGTCCCCCTATTAATTATATTATTGATAAATTTTGTATAAATATCATATATTATACATTATTTTTCACTTAATGTTATATTTTTGTTAAATATTTTCACTTAATTTCATTATTTATAATATTTTTCCATTCTATTTCACCTGTTTACAAAGGTTTTATATGTTTTTTATATAATGTAATTATACTTATAATTCAACTTATATATTATAGATATATATTCCTAATTAATTTACAAATATTATTGACTTATATGTTTATTGGTATAAACTAATAATAAAAGAAATATGTGCTAAGCCAAAGCACATATTGTAAGGAGAGTGTTTTTATGAATGATTTTAAAAAGCTTTTAGAGAAATATGCTGATATAGCCATTAAGATAGGTATAAATATAGAACCTAACCAAACACTTGTTATAAATTCACCTATAGAGTGCGCAGAGTTTGTAAGAATTATAGCTAATAAAGCTTATGATGCTGGTGCAAAAAATGTACACGTAAAATGGAATGATGAGGAACTATCCCTTATAAAATATATGAAAGCTCCCTTTGAAACTTTCCAAGAATTTCCAACTTGGGAAGTAGAGGAATTAGAAAGCTTGGCAAAAGAAAATGCAGCTTTTCTATCTATATCTGCTTCAAATCCTGAATTGTTAAAAAATGTTGATCCTCAAAAAATTGCTACTGCTAATAAAACTAGAGGTAAAGCATTAAAAAAATACTATGAATATATAATGAATAGTTTTGTATCTTGGTGCGTTTTATCTGTTCCTACAAAAGCTTGGGCAAAAAAAGTATTCCCAGACTTAAAAGAAGATATGGCTGTAGAAAAGCTTTGGGAAAACATATTCAATATAGTTAGAATAGATAAAGAAGATCCCGTTAAAGCTTGGGAAGAACATTTAAATAATTTAGCTGATAAAGTTAATTTTTTAAATGATCAAAAATTAACTAAACTGCATTATAAGTCAAAAGATACAGATCTAACTATAGAATTACCTAAAGGACATATATGGTGCGGTGGAGGAGAATATAATAAAAATAAAAGATATTTTGTTGCTAATATGCCTACGGAAGAAGTTTTTACTCTTCCTTTAAAAACTGGTGTAAATGGTATAGTAAAAAGCACAAAACCTTTAAATTATAGTGGAAATCTCATAAATAATTTCATTCTAAAATTTAAAAATGGAAAAATAATAGATTTTTCTGCTGAGGAAGGTTATGAAACTTTAAAAAAATTGATAGAAACAGATGAGGGTTCCTGCTATTTAGGTGAAGTGGCTCTGGTACCTTTTCATTCTCCTATTTCAGATTCAAATATAATTTTTTATAATACACTATTTGATGAGAATGCGTCTTGCCATTTAGCCCTTGGAGAAGCTTATCCTACTTGTATTGAAAATGGTGATAATATGACAAAAGAAGAATTAGAAAAGGCTGGAGCTAACAATTCTTTAACCCACGTAGATTTTATGATAGGATCTTCTGATTTAGATATTATAGGTGAAAATAAAAAGGGCGAAGAAATTGAAATTTTCAAAAAAGGTGATTGGGCATTTTAAATAAAAAATATTATGTTCTATAAAATAACTCTATATAAGATTTATTAAGATACAAACCTTATCCTATAACTAACAATTTTAAAACCCTCTTTTATGCTAGATAAATAAAAATTGTTAGTCTCTAAAGTGATTCAAATAAAATTTATCTTGAATAAAAACTTAATCTAAATTAGGTTTCACCTTATTTTCAAATGAAAAAGATATGAATTTGTAATATTATATCCCAGATTCATATCTTTTCCGTTTTTAATTATTAAATGTTTTATAACAATTTAATTATATTTAATTGAAAGTTTATTTTTTTTAATTAACCTTTTTATTAAATATATTAATTTAAACTAACTAAATAATATTTAGCTTTATCATTGAAACTAATTAATTAGAAAGTTCCTCTAGCCCCACGAATTAGTCTCATATTTATGTCTAATTCTATTTCTGAATTACTTACCACATCATCCCAATTTACTCCAGTGTTTCTACCATATTTAGCCGCTGCCACACTACCTAGGTTTAAAACATCTACCTTGTATTCATTTTGCATTTTATTAATAAATTTATAAGACTCTTTATATATTTTTTGTTCAAATTTTTTTACTACAACGTCTTTTCCTTCTTGATTGCATAATTCATCCTTACAAGACTTACAGTTAATCATATCTCCTTTTATATCTAGTTTTATTACAAATCTATATTTACCCTTTTCTTTATAACATTCTACCTTTCTTTTTATATAACAGTCCATTTCTGCAAAGTTTTTATAATTTTTTTCAATACTAATAATTCCTTTAGTTTTGTCTTCTCTTAGCCTATTTAGCACTTGCATTTCATTTACATCTATTTTTCTTTCCATTTTATCTCCCTTAAAAAGTGCCATTCCTGTGATTTCTATCCCATCCTTTGTTGCTTCTATATAAGGAAGGACTAAACTTTTTCCCTCTGTTTTCATATGGTAATAATTTGCATTAGTAGTATAGGCTTTCACAGGAAAAAAATTATATTGTGGTGAATTTTGAATCAATCCATATATGTAATCTGCAGAATTAGGATATCCCTGTATTTTATAATTTAACATATCTTTTGGGTTTCCAGCACAAACTAATGAAATTGCCTGCGAATTAGCTAAAGGATTAAAAAACAAAAGATTAGTAATTTCATTTATTCCATCATAAGCAGATTTTTCACTAATTAAATAAACTTTTTCATTACCCAATAAGAATTTTCTATTAGATTTTCTTTGTCTATATTGGCGAGTTTTTAAGAGAGTTTCTCCTTTTCCTTCGTGTACAGTACTTGTAGTAGTACCATTTGAATTAAAAATATATGTACTTATAGGTATTTTATAATATCTTATATCATCTATTTTGGTTTGAAAATCATAACCTATTCCAGCGGGTATGTCTAATTCCTCTGCATATTTTATATTGGGATTATAATAATATATATTTAAAGTAATTATTATAATAATTATTATATTAATTCTATTCTTCTCTAAACTTTTCATTAGTTTTTGTACTAGTTGTTTCATTTTTTCCTCCATTCTTTATAAGGGTTATAATAGTTATGATAGTTATAAAAATTAAATTGAATACTAAATAAAATATACTAACACCTTCATTAATTTTTTTAAGGAATATAAAACTATCTAACCTACTAACAATTATAGTAGCAAACAAAAATACTATCATATACAAAATGGTGGAATTTATTTTTTTAAATATACTAGAAAGTGAATAATAAAAAAAATAATTCTGATTAGCTATAGTTTTAAAAATTATACTGCTCCATAAAAACATAAATACAAATTTAAAATTACTTATGCCTGGTATAGAAATTGTTTCTGCAATAGATAACGTAGGCCAATATAAATTTTTTGCTACATCTGCTCCTAAATAATATATAGATACAAAACTTAACCATATATACAAAAAAACTATAATTGCAGTGGCTTCTAAAAATGAGCTCTTTATCTTAGTTTTATCCTTCATTAAGGGAACTATTAAAAAAATAATCTCTATGCCTACAAAAGAATATATAGGTTCTATACTAGCTTTTAAAATAGTGGAAATAGGAGTACCCAATATAGGTTTAATATTTAATATATTTCCTTGTTTTAATGCCAATACAGTTAATAATATTAGTGGAATGGATGCATAAAAAATAACCTCATTTATTCTTCCTAAGGCTCTTATTCCCTTAGAAGCAGTGTATACTGAAATTAATAGTATTGGAATTGCTAATTTATATTGCTCTAAAAATAAAATTAAATAAACTCTTAACATATTGCTTATATTAGCAGCAGTAATGATTATATAAGCTAAAAATTGAATAGTGAATATAAGTCCTAGCAAGTTTCCAAAAAACTTTCCAAAATATGTTTTACTTATTTCTATTATATTAGTATTTTTGTAAGAATTATCTTTAAATATTATAAGGGCACAAAACACCATATAAAATGGATATAAGCTTCCTATAATTACTCCGATCCAACCATCATTGTGAGCTACCTTAGTTAAATTAGCTGGAAGAGATAATATTCCTATCCCTATCATAGATCCCGCTATCATAACCATAGTTTGACTCGTAGTTAAAACATCATTTCTATTATTTTCCATTATCATTCCCCCTAAATTTTTTCCTAAAATCCTTTTGCCGTACAGGATTTTTATTTGGTATAGCCTTTGGTCTTTTATTCATTTTCCATAAAGGAGCTCTCATAAATGTATCCTTCATATCAGATTTCTTAAACTGAAGATATGGAACCCCCATACTATCTAAAGAACATAATTCAACCAATATAAAAAACCACCCTATGGAAACTCCTATTATTCCTAAGGCATTAGTAAGAAACAATATAGGAAATTTTAATATCCTAATGGCCAACGACATTTCAAAATTTGGAATAAGAAAGGTAGCCACCGTAGAAATACCTACCATTAAAAGGGTGGTAGAACTTACAAAATGAGATTTTATAGCCGCATCTCCAATTATAATACCACCAACTACGCTTAAAGTTTGCCCTATCTTTGAAGGTAATCTTAATCCTCCTTCTCTTAAAAATTCTATTATAAGTTCCATTGAAACTATCTCCATTACTGGACTGAAAGCAATCCCAACCCTAGATTGAACAATAGGTTGCAATAATTTATCTGGCAGTAATTCCACATTGAATTTTACGAGAGTTAAATATATAGAGGTTAAACTTAATACTAAAACTACAGCTATTACTCTAAAAAATCTTATAACTGTGGATAACATGAATTTTTGGTTATAATCTTCTACAGTTTGAAAAAATTCTATAAAAATAGCTGGTAAAGTTATCCCTTGCTGAGATCCTTCCATTAATATGCCTATTTTCCCCTCCATGATATTAACTGCCATTACATCTGGTCTTTCTGTAGTAAAAGACTGGGGAAATACAGTATAGGAATTATTTTCTATATATTCCTCTATATACCCTGCGTTTTTTATATGATCTACTTTTATTAAATTTACTCTTTCCATTATCTTATTTACTAATTTCTCATCTGCTATATCCTCTATATATATAATTGCTACTTCTGTTTGTGATCTTTCTCCAACTATAAACCTTTCAATTCTTAAATTTTTGTCTTTTATTCTTCTATTAATTACAGATAAATTACTTTCTATACTTTCTGTAAAAGCCTCCTTAGGCCCTCTTATAGAAGTCTCTATTTCTGGTGGAAGTATAGGTTTATAATCTTTTTTAACAGTGTTAATAATTATAGTATTTTCACTATTAGGAACAAAGACTGCTGTAGATCCCTTCTTTATAAGATCTGTTATTTCTTCATTATCTGTTTTTAAAATAGTATCATCTACACATATATATTTTTCCATTAAAATTTCTGTAATATTTTCTTTACCTGTAAAACTTTCCTCCACATGAAGCATTAATGGTTTTAATATGTAATCACTTATTATATTTCTATCTATTAAATCCTTATCATAAACTAATGCTATTTTTATATTGTTTCCTTTACCTAAATTTATTTTTTTTACATTAAATTTATCCGGAGCATTAAGTTTATCTAAAATAGGTTTTATTTTATCATCTAATTTATCTCTCATTTTTTATCCTTTCTTATATGATTTGTATATACTTATCATATATTATGTGCAGAATCACCAAATTTAATTATATTATTCATAAAATACCTATTTATTTAAATAATTATTTAAATAAATTTCTACTAAAAAACACTATGAAAATTTATTTAAATAWTAAATTTTCATAGTGCTTTTATACTTTATAAATTCTAGTAAACTTAATGTAAAGCATTCTACCATATCTAGAATTAGAAATCCTTTAATATTTTTCTTTTAACATGTTCTTTTATTATATAGCTTGTTTACCTAAAAAATATATAGAGTTATTATTTAACCAGTATTTCCCTGAGCCTTCCATTTCACAAATTAAATTATCTTTAATATAAAATTCGCAAAGCATATTATTTAAATTATAAATATAAATATCTTCTATAAAATACATTCTATCCCCGTATTCATTATAAACGTATCCATTTTGTATAAATCCCCTGTCTAGCATAATGCACACCCTCCATTTGAATAAAATTCCAAATCATATTTATATTATACATCTTTTGGTAATTTTTTTCAATTATTTATAATTAATTATGCATTTTATAATAATTTTATTGAAATTGCTATGGAATTTTCCAAGTAAGAAACTCTTTTTAAGTTGCATATTTGATGTACACACTTAAAAAGAGTTTTTTATATTTAAATAAGTTTATTTTATATAATTATATTTATTTAAAATACATACTAATAAGTATAAAAAATACTTTATTTATTTTTTATAAATTTATCTATAAAATATTTATGAAATCTTGTATCCTCTGTAAGTTCTGGATGAAAAGATGTTACTAAAACATTTTTCTCTTTCGCCGCAACTATATTCTTTCTTACCCTTTTTAATATAGTTACATTAGAACCAACGGTTGTTATATAAGGTGCTCTTATAAACACCAATTCTACAGGTTCTTTATCTATATCTTCTAACATTTCTTCTATAGAAAAACTATTTAATTGACTACCATAGGCATTTCTCTTCACTTTTATATCAATAACTTTAAAGTATGACTCTTTTTGTCCTTGTATATCTTTTGCTAATAATATCATACCTGCACAGGTTCCCCAAACTGGCAAGCCCTTTTCTATTTTTTCTTTTAACGTATCATATATATTAAAATCTTTTAAAAGCTTACCTAATGTTATACTTTCTCCCCCTGGTAATATTATTCCTTGAATATCATCTAAATCCTCTTTATACTTCACTCTAACAGGCTCTACATTCTCTATTTTTTCTAATATTTTCATATGTTCCGCCACAGAGCCCTGTAAGTCTAACACCCCTACTTTTATCATTTTACCAGCCTCTTTCAGCAAATTCTGTTTCTAGCTTACTAATTTCTAAACCTGACATTGCTCCTCCTAAGTTCTCTGAAACCTTAGCTAAAACCTCTGGATCTTTAAAATAAGCTGTTGCTTTAACTATAGCTTTTGCTCTTTTTTCTGGATTATCTGATTTAAATATTCCAGAACCTACAAATATTCCATCACACCCTAACTGCATCATTAAAGCTGCATCTGCTGGTGTTGCTATACCACCTGCTGCAAAATTTATTACTGGAAGTTTACCCTTTTCTGCCACATATTCTACTAAATTAAATGGTGCTCCCATTTCTTTAGCTGCAGTCATTAACTCTTCTTTTGGCGTAAGTTGCAGTTTTCTCATTTCTGAGCTTATAGTTCTCATATGTCTTACCGCTTCCACTACATTTCCTGTACCTGCTTCCCCTTTAGTTCTTATCATAGAAGCTCCTTCTCCTATTCTTCTTAAAGCTTCTCCCAAATTTCTTGCGCCACAAACAAAAGGAACTTTAAAATCTTTTTTATTTATATGGAACAAATCATCTGCTGGTGTTAAAACTTCACTTTCATCTATATAATCTACTCCTATAGCTTCTAATATTTGAGCTTCTACAAAATGACCTATTCTAACCTTTGCCATAACCGGTATTGAAACTGCATTTATTATTTCTTTTATCATCTTAGGATCGGAAGTTCTAGCTACTCCCCCTTGTTTTCTAATGTCTGATGGAACCCTTTCTAATGCCATAACAGCTACAGCCCCAGCTTCTTCTGCAATTTTTGCTTGCTCTGGGTTCACAACATCCATTATAACTCCACCCTTAAGCATTTGAGCTAAATTTTTGTTTAATTCATGTCTCTTTTCCATAAATATATCCCCCTTTTATGCATTTTCAAATTAATCAATATCATTATTTCATAAGATTAGCAACACCTCAATTGTATCCATACATTTAAAATAGAGATTATTTTTTTCTACTTAGTGCTAAAACTATTCTTACGATTTCCCTTATGGATCTTTCACTACTAGATTCAAAATAGAATTTCACCTCCAAATTCCTCTCACTACTAGGTGTACATAAAAAATACTTTTAGAAATTATATCAATTTCTAAAAGTATTTTTAAATAATTATTTAGAATCCATAATAAATTTATTTTTTAACACCTTGAGTATACATATTAATATTAATTGCAAAAAATAAAACATGGATAAACCTAAACATTTCTATTTTTTATAAGGAAATATGAATTCTGGAGTACTCTTATCAATAATTTTAAATTCATAGCCTTGATTTTTATAAAAATTAATTATATCTGGTAAAGCTCTACAAGTATTTTTATTCAGATAATCACAATGCATGAGTAATATAATTTTAGATAATGGTTTTTTTCTTTTAGTTCCCTCTTTATAAAATTTACTTACAGGTGCCTTAGGATTTATACCATCTGTTAATGCCATATTCCAGTCGTATATTTTAAAACCTTTCTCTTCTAATTCCTGTTTAAATTCTTCATCTAACCTTTTTACACTTCCCCCAGGAAATCTAATTATATTAGTTTTAACTCCTGTGGCTCTATAAATTTCATTTTGGCATTTTAACATTTCATCTATAAAAATTTTATTATTCTCATAGATAGTTTTGTAATTATGACTATAAGTATGTAACCCTAAACTATGGCCTTCTTTAACTATTTTTTTTAGAACATCCTCTCTACCCTCAATATATTTTCCTATTATAAAAAAAGTAGCTTTTACATCATTTTCCTTTAAAACGTCAAGTATATTTTCTGTGGTTTTATCACTGGGACCATCATCAAATGTTAGATAAATTTCTTTTTTATCACTTATATCTTCTTTCTTATCAGCCTTAACTTTATAGTTAAATGCAATGAATCCACTAAAAATTAAAGTTAAAAATAAGAGTAAATAAATAGATCTTTTAAGTTTAGTATTCATTTAAACATATACCTCCTAAATTTTTGTTATATTAGTTATTTAGGATTACTCTATTTTTTAGTATTAGTATTATTAATTAAATTATTCCCTTTTAATTTTTCATTATAAATAAAAAACTTATATATTATGTAAAATGT
>NZ_BAAAAP010000024.1:0-56580 GCF_054768215.1 Clostridium sp. CTA-1 | reverse complement strand
CATTAAGTGTAGGAATGAAAAAGCCTTGGATTTGTGGTATGGAGTATTACATAGATGAATTTTGCATAGGGGATGGTTTTCAAGGAAAAGGTATTGGTAGCCTATTTTTGAAAGATATAGAAAAGTTATTATATGATGAAAAAGTAGAGGGAATGATACTAAATACAGAAAGAGATTATCCGTCTTGTAAGTTCTATGAAAAAAATGGCTTTCAAGTCTTAGGAAATCTGATTGTTTTGGGCAAATAAAAAATTGTGAGAACAGACAAATTCCAATTTATAGAGTTGAAATAACATGATTTTAGCTTTAGTTATATCGTATCGTTCTTATTTAATGTCAAACAATAAAAAACGAATAATTATTTTGAATACCGTATTATTCATAATTGAATTCTACGGTGTTTTTACGTTGCAATACAAAGATTATGCATCACAACAGATGATGCTATAAAGTTATTGTTTTATTACGGTTCTGTTAAAGAATATTGCTACTTTCTTAACGTGACATTATTATCCACATATATGGCAACAAATATAAAAGTCAAAAGGACTACCTTATTAGGATAGCCCCTATTTAACTATTTAGGTAGTATTTCTAGACCTGTTTTAAATAAAGTACCTACGTCTTTGCCTAAATCATAATAATTTGAGCCCATCATCATTAGTGGGTTAATTTTTAATGGGTCAGGTTTGCCATCTGTCATACATTCCTCATTAACGTATACAGCTTCTATTTCTCCTAAAAACATTTGAAAATCAAAGACAGGAATGGTTTGGATAACTTTACATAGAAAATTCATCGTGCATTCTTCAGCCATTGGTGCTTTTCCAATTTCATTATAAAATGATGTAAATAAATTAGACTTGTCTGTTTTATGCCCTGATACTATACCACAATAATCGGTCTTTTGAACCAAGTCCGCAGAAGGTATGTTGACACTGAAGTAACCATTTTCCTTAATACCTAAAGTTGTGTAGTGACTATCCTTAAGCGATACATATAGCACTGGCTTAAGGCTTACTACTCCGCATGCACCTACAGTGACATAATTAGGCTTCCCATTCACATCTCCTCCTACAAGTATAGTAGGAAACGGGCCAAAAGGTCTGTTTTGTAATTTAATCTTTTTCAATTTGACACCTCCATTTCTTAATTCCCATGGTAAACAGCATTAATATTATAATGGTAATTCACAAAAAAGTATAGATTTTTCTTTTCAATGAGTTATGCTACTGTAATAGTATGCCCTCAAGTCAATATGTTTATTGTCTTGCTTTTAATGTGCATAGTTCATAATATGAAATAAAGGCGACGTAATTAATGTAATTTAGAGTACGAATAATGCTCTTTGAGAATTTAATAATGCGGTGTTTATAGAATATGTTATAATTAGCTTATATGACATAATTTAGGGGGTAAATATGATAATTATTTTAGGAATAATATGTATAACAATTGGTTTTATATTTAAGGCTTTTCCTCCCAAAAAGATCAATTCTATATGGGGTTATAGAACTATATTATCAATGAAAAATCAAGATACATGGAATGAGGCACATAAATATTCAGCCAATGCTTTTATTGTTTTGGGTTTTGTTTTTGTTCCTTTACAATTTGTTTTAAGTGAATTAAATATTAGTTATGGTTATGAAAAAATAGTACTTTTAGTATGTTTTGTTATTATGATTATTCTTAACGAAGTGCACTTGAAAAAAGTTTTTAATAATGATGGCAGTAGAAAGCTGCCGTATAAATAAAAATTCCAATGCTATATTAAAATATAGTCAGTATCATGAATTAATAAAAATAAATAATAGATTAAAATACCGCATTATTCATTAGAATAGGTGGTATTTTTTATTTTAAGTTAAATCGCAATACAGGCAAACTGATTAATTCTCGCTACAACTTTAAGAAGTGTTTGAAAAAATACTAACTTGAGGTGGGGGTTATGAATAAAATTCAAAAGCCGATTGAAGCATTATTTAATAAAATTTAAGTCACAATTCAAAGATATTAAGTAGTAAAATTATATATTTTTTTATTTTATAAAAGGAGGAGTAGGTTGTGGGGAAAAGTTTATCAGAAATATAATGAATTCCAGGGACTGTAATTATATGTTATAATTTCTGTAGTAGTTAAGTTATGATTGGAATTATATTAGATGCTAAGTAAGTAATAATAGAAAGGATATAACATGATACAATTTTAGTATTGATTAAATTAAAATTGTAATATATAACTATTCCTTATTAAAGTATAAATTTCTTTGAGGTGAAGTTGAGAATGAAAAAAAAAGTAGAATATTTATATGATAAGGATAATATTCTTAAGGTGATAATAAATATTAAAAAAGGCTTCTTAGGAACTAGTGGATATCTTTTGTTTTCAATTTTTATGCTACCAGTGGGACTGTTTATAATTTTGGATATGCTGCTGGAGGCACTGAGTTTAAAACTTTTTCAATGGCCTTTGAAAGATATACTTCTAATGTTATTTGTAGCTGGTCTTGCCGTTTATATAGGGTGTATGTCCCTTTACCAATGGATAAGATATAATTTTGGAAAAGAAATTTTAATACTTAATAATAAAGATAAAAGCTTAAAGTATCAACAATTAGTACTTGGTTTTGGAAAAATAAGAGTTTTTGATTATTGTAATATTTCAAAAATAATAGCGGAATCGGAAGATGGTAGATATGAAAAATATTATTGTTGTTTAATACATCAAGAAAAAAAGTTTAAATTTGGGATTGTAAATGGCATTAAAGAAGGGAACATTATAGCAATGAGGATAAACGATTTTATTATTAGGTGATTAGTTTCAGAATCTCCTTATCTAACGTAATAAATTAAAAACTGAATAATTTACTCAAACACCGCATTATTCAAATTTGAATTTTGCGGTGTTTTTCTGTCATAATCCGAAAATATTCTGAACTAAGTTTAGTCGTGAACAGTCAAGTCTTCCTTATATGCTAATCATATAATTCAAATCAGCACCTAAGATAGCTGTCTTCTCCGTGTGTTTTTTTAAAATAATATTTTTTCAATATATTTACTAGTACTCTTTCGTCAAAAACATAAAAATTAATTATGTGAGGAACAAAATTAAAAGGTTAATAGTACATATCTAAATTAGTTTCTCAGGAATAAACTTAGAGGAAATCCTTTTTATCAATATATAATCAAGTATCAAGAGAACACCGCCACCTATAAGCATTACAACTTTGCTAAGCAAAAGCACACCTGTCATTTGAGCCACTAATATAAGAATCACTGGAATGACAAGAAGGCCGCTTACTTGCTGTGCTTCTTGGAAGGTTTCTGATTTTGACGATACCATCACAGTAAATATTAACGATAATAAATTGATCGCAGGGGAAATCCAAAGTATGATTATAAGCCATTTTACATCTGGAAAAATAAGTTCTCCAAAATAGATAAAACCACCTACATTAAATATGATGCCAAATACTATAAATGAAATCAAAGTCACCATGTAAGAGGGCACAAAAACACCTAAAATCTTGGCTCTAAGCAGTTGTTCCATGGATATTGGTGTGTAAAGCAGAGACTCTAGGGTTTTATGTTCCTTTTCTCCCACAAAACTACTGGCTCCAATAACTCCTGAACACATTATTGGAATTATAAGAAAGTATGATGGAAACATAAAGTTTAGCGTTACTTTTATTAAAAGTTGGGCTGGAGTATATGTTTTATATTCAGAAGGTAATTTTTTTATAAGAGGAGCTATCTTTGTAAACATACTTGAATCATTTCCAATATAGTTAGCACTTATCAATATTGCTAGGGGGATGATTACAATCAAAACAATCGGTACAATAGTCATAGGAATAATAACCCGTTTTGAACTTGTTATTTCATTTATATCTTTATATATCAATGCTTTTTCATTTCTATTCATATTCTAACTACTCCTTAACTATAATTTCACATCATTAGATGTACCCTTTATATATTTAAAGTACAATTGTTCCAAAGACCATTTCTGCTGTACAGCCTCATAAATTTCTCCACCACTTGTCAGTATGTTTTGTATTAGAGTATTTACCTCCTTGTCTCCTGAAATAGATTTGTTATATATATCATTACCTTCATGGATAAATCCAAATTCTTTAGAAATATTTTTCCCTCTAATTTTTAATCGAAGGGCTGCATTTTTCCTTGAAGCAAGTTCATCAAATGTACCTAGACCAAGGATATTGCCGTTATTTATAAAGCCATATAGTGTACAAATATCTTCAGCATATTTTAATTGATGGGTACAAAGAAAGATTGTAACCTGATTTTCCTCTGCAAGTTCTTTTATAAGTCTTGTAACATTCAGTGCATTTTCTGGGTCTAAGCCAGAAGTAGGTTCATCAAGAAATAAAATCTGAGGATCGTGAATTAATGCCAAGCCTAAAGAAATTCTCTTTCTCATTCCTGTGCTGAAAGATTTTACCTTTTTATTCTTTACATCTAGTAACTCTAACCTTTTCAATATAAAATTAGTACGTTCATTAAGTAATTTTTCACCAATTCCATGCATTTTTCCAAAGAATATTAAATTTTCTTCTGCAGTAAGATTTTCATAACAGGAGGAACTTTCGGTCATAACTCCACATAATCTATGGATCTCAAGATCATTTTTCCCCACAGGTATCCCTAAAATTTCAGCATGTCCTAATGTTGCTGAAAGAACTCCATTAAGGATTCTAACTGTAGTGGTTTTTCCTGAACCATTAGGGCCAAGAAAGCCAAATATCTCACCCTTTGGTATACTTAGACTTATATTTCTTAGCGCATTAGTTTGCCCATCATAAGATTTTTTTAGATTCTCTATATTTATTGCATTCACTTTTTTCACCTAACTTTTCTTTCAATTTTTTAACAAGTAAATTATATCGTTCATCTTCTCTTAAGGGTTCAAATGCAGGATTTAGATCAACTGTATCAACAAAACTTTTCTTAATTGTTATCTCATCGACGGGAGTGGTTGTTCCAATAAAATTATTATCTTCAAGCCACTTACCTACATGAGTAAAATATTCATTTTCTTTAAAACTCAATGGAAATTGGATACTGCAAACAGTGTTCATATATCGCTCTAATGCATCTATTGCCTTTTCTTTCTCTTGCTCTATCAAATACCCTTGTGCAGCAACGATATGAATTGCAAAAACGTCATTTGTCAAAATCTCTTTTAACTGAAAAGAATCAATAATCTGAATGCCTTGAGAATAAATCTTTTCAAACAAAACTGGGTCCATCATGTTTAAGGAAAGATAATTGTTTAGAAGTGTTAATGTGTTTATTACATTATTGTAAAGTAGTATTTGATTCACTTTATTTGCCTCGGCAGTTTTCCCCTGCATCTGATACGCATTAATCAGTATGACATCATCTCCTCTATATGGATCTAATTTATTATCCAATAAGCGAATAACTTCTTCGCTATTTCCCAATGCTATCTCTGCCAATGCTTCCATAGTATTTGCATTTTTTATGTAAGAAATGTTTTCTGATTCCTCTTTTATTCTCCTACTTAGCAATATACATTGCTGAAAAATTTCTTTTTTTATTGCATCATTTTTTATCAGATTGGAATAGTTTAATAATAATTGAATAATAGAAAGCAAAAAAGGAAAACAAGAATAGTATTTTTTTATTAATTTATTACACTGTTCCATTACTTCATCAAATGGCTTTACAGCAAATTCATGAGAGAGTTTACTATAAATTTTTTTAATATCTTCCTTTGTAAGTTGTGGAGAATATCCCAATAATTCATCCACTGAAATATTAAAATAAGTTGCAAGCTCAGGAAGAAACAAAATATCGGGATAACTTAATCCAGATTCCCATTTGGAAACAGATGCTTTAGAAACTCCAATGTAATTTGCCAACTGTTCCTGAGTTATTCCCTTTTCTTTTCTCTTATGAATAATGCATTTACCTATATTTAACTCTCTCAAATTTATCACCTCTAATAATATTTTATGTGTTGACCTATTCCCTGTAAATAGATTTGTAGTTGATCTTAGTGGAAAAAGTTAACTAGCAGGAAACTTGTTTTTATAATTAAAGCCCTGCTTTTTTTATTAAGAAAGGCTAATGTAAATAATTTTTAATTCACAATTTCTAAGGATCATAACTCTATATAATGATTATTGCCAATCTAAATTAGATATATGTAGGGATTCTAATCTTTATAGCTCTATTTATTTTATCCGATGACTACCCGCATAGAGGTTCTATGAACGTCATAGAGCTTTTATATGTTATAATTTACTTAAAGTATACAAATAAATTAGAATTTGTCAGTGAGCTAGTTTCGGTTAAGAACAATTTTATTATAATACAATATAATACAAGCTAGATAAATTATGAATTTGAGGTGAAATGCTATGGACAAATATACAAAAGAAGAATTGATAGAAGCACTACGAGTTGTATCCTCAACTATCAGTAAATGTGAAAAAATACAGCCCAAATTTGAGGAGGGTACTTCTCAGCACACACTCCTTGAGAACAGGATAAAAGCGATGTATGTTTCAAAATCATTAATAACAGATGAAAATGTTATGGACAAATATACAAAAGAAGAATTGATAGAAGCACTACGCCCAGTATCTTCAGTTATCAGCAAATGTGAAAAAGCACAGTTAAAATTTGAGGAGGGTACCTCTAATCACAAGCGCTTTAAGAACATAATAAAAGCGATGTATATTTCAAAATCATTAATAACAGATGAAATTAGTAAAAGAGGTTAATTACAGTTTGTTGATGAGCTTATTAGTTCGTAGACTATTAAGTTAAAAAGATAAATAACATATTAGAAAATCGCATTATTCAGAGATGAATTTGCGATATTTTTTACAGTGCAATACAAAGATATCAAGTAGTAAAATTATATATTTTTTATTTCATAAAATTGTTTAACTCAAAATAGTAAATTTAGATAAAGTAAATATCATTTTATATAACAGGAGGAATAAAGATGGACATTAAAAAAATGAAAGAGTATAGAAAAGAGTACAATATTAAACTCATTCAGGCTGATGAATTCTTTAAGGAATTTGGAGAATTGGATGATAAAACATATTTTGCTGGTGCCATTGATAAAAAACACAAAGAACTTATGGGATTAGCGATTTCAGTAGTTAGTCGTTGCAACGAGTGCATTTGTTATCACATGGAGGAGTGTATAAATGCTGGAGCAAGTGTAGATGAAATTATGGAAGCAATTAAGATTGGTGTTATTGGTGGCGGTTCTATTACTTATCCTAATGCAAGATTTGCTTTGAAGGTATTAGAAGAATTTACATCGGAAGAATAAAATATTTAATTCATAGGATTTTAAAAGTAAGTCAGTTTGGTAAGATTTTGAATCACAACAATAAGGTATAGTAAATAAGAGGTGAGATATAAATCCCTTTCACATCATTGGAGGATTGGTATGTAATTTATCAATTAATCCCTAATAGAGAAGCGAAAGTAAAGGTAATAGAAAGTTATCTGCTATTGAATGGAATTAAGAACCCCTTTTTATTAGAAAGAGCATTAAAGGGTAATTTACCTATAGAAGTAAGAGAGAAAATTAAAAAGATATTAAGTTCGTAACATTAAATAAATGTGACGTAACTTTTGAAAATGCAGATACGAATAATGTTCTTTGAAAATTAAATAATACGGTGTTAGGAAGTAAAAATATTTTATATTTATTACTAAAATAACCATTTATTAGTGTATAAATATGATATAATCTCTATTAGTTAAGTCACAGTAGTTATATATGACGAAGTACTGTTGAGTTTATAAGCTTAAATATAGAAAGAGAGAGTGTTAATAATGAAAATTGAATATGCAAGTGAATTGGACTTTCAATTTATACTTGATAATGATAGACATGTATCAAAACAATTAATAAAAAATAAGCTCAAAGAAAAAGAAATTATGATAGCAAAAGACCAAGATAACAAAATTATTGGTTGGTTAAGATATAGTTATTTTTGGGATAACACTCCATTCATGAATATGCTTTATCTAAATGAAAACTATAGGAATAAGGGAATAGGGAAAAAATTAGTTGAATTTTGGGAAACCGAAATGAAAAGTAAAGGTTATGAATTGGTTATGATATCTACCTTATCTAATGAACAAGCACAGCATTTTTATAGAAAATTGGGATATAAAGATGCCGGTAGTTTACTATTAGATGATGAACCTTTAGAAATAATTTTTACCAAAAGTATATAATTATAAATTATTAATTCATACTTTTTTTATTTAACGTCATAACTAAAAAACGAACAATTTATCTGAACACCGTATTATTCAAAGCTGAATTTTACGGCGTTTTTGCGTTACAATACAAATATAAAGCCTAACTATTATATAAAGACTAATTAATACTATTGAAATAACAATACAACTATACTATAAGCTATTGCAACTGTACTTAAAAAATTTATTATAGATTTTGCATCTCTAAAAATTATATATAATCCTATAAAAGTAAATGTGGTATAACTACTGAAGACGATAATATGGATGATGGTCTTTGAAAAGTGAATAATGTGTTGGTAAATAGCAAATATGATTCTATTCTTTATATTGATTGTAATGAATTATATGAGATAATTACCAAAAGTTAATTTAGATAGTCAATAATGATGAAGGCTAATTATACTTGTGCTAAGAGGAGTGATGCTATGTGTAAGAAGTATCCTGATAAAAATACAGCAATAAAAGTTCTTGAGCAGGCAGAAAAGTTAAATCCAGGACCTTGGAAACAACATTCCGAATTTGTGGCTTTAGCTTGTAAAAATATTGCAGAACATTGTACAGATATGGATAGTGATAAAGCATATGTTCTAGGATTGTTACATGATATAGGTAGACGAGTAGGAGTAGTTTCAGAACGACATATGGTTGCTGGATATCAATATTGCATGGAACAAGGCTGGGAGGAAGTTGCTAAAATTTGTATTACACATTCATTTATAATACAAGATATTCATTCAGCAATAGGAAAATGGGACGTTACAAAAGAAGAATATGAGCTTACTGAAAATATTATAAATTCTGCTGTTTATGATGATTATGATCTATTAGTACAATTAAGTGATGCGTTAGCGTTAACCACAGGATTTTGCTTACTTGAAAAAAGGTTTGTTGATGTTGCTTGTAGGTATGGTATAAATGAGTATACTGTTGCAAGGTGGAAGAAGACAATGGAAATAAAAGGTTATTTTGAGAAAAAAATTAAGTGTTCAATTTACGATGTACTTCCTAATGTTAAAGAAACTACTTTTGCATAATATTCTTATTTTAATGCAACAACCGAAAAAAAGAACAATTTGTATGGGCACCGCATTATTGAAAATTGAATTTTGTGGTGTTTTTGCGTGGCAATACAAAGAAATGAAGAACAAAAGCTATATTTTATAAAAACTTTTTTATGCATTAGATTTGCAATTTAAATATTTTTACAAAGAAATATGTAGGGGTTCCCTTCTCAACTAAAGTCGAAAGTTTTTACACTCACATTCTTATGGATAATATAATTAAATTTAAGAAATTTGCACATAATATATGATAAATACACACCAATTATATAAAAATGAGAGATATAGTCTAAGTATAGATGTTGGATTAGAAGAATTTGCCATAATGAGTGATGGGAAAATTTTAAATAATCTTAAATGGAATGTAATAAAAGGTACACTGACTAGGGGGGTGGAACAACCTTGATAGTATGAGTAAACTTGTATCATTAGATATATAGACCACATATATACCATATTATATAAGTTATGGTGATTTATGTGAAAGTTTAGGAGAGAACCATAATGGAAAATAAAAGTAATAATGTGTTAACTACAAACCAAACTATAGCCATAATAGTAGGGTCTATGATAGGAATAGGAATATTATCTCTTCCAGCTGATTTAACTAAAATAGCTGAAAATGATGGGTGGATTGGAGTAGTTATAGGAAGCTTATATCCTTTTTATATAGTACTTTGTTCTATATTAATATTTAAAGATAATTCTTACCACAACACCAATATAGTAAAAATAAGCAAGAACTATTTTGGGAAAATTTTAGGTAGTGTATTTTCTTTTGTATTTGCTTTCCAATTTTTTATTTATATAGTTATTACCACTGCTAGTATAAGTAATTTATTAAGAGTTCATTTAGTTTTATTTTTAGAGCAATATAAATTAGCTATTCCAATACTATTAATTTCAGTATATGCTGCATCTAAAGGCATAAAAGCCTTAGGTATAATAAATGAAATTATTTTTTATGCAGCTATCCCATTAATTTTAATAACTTTTTTAGCAATAAAGCAAGGGAATATTCTCAATATTCAACCTATATTAGGAGCTCCATTTTCCTCTATTTTAAAGGCTAGTATAGAGACTGTATATTCTTTTTTAGGTATAGAATTTATTTTTTTAATAGTTCCTTTAATGGAAGATAAAACTAAGATAAAAAGTTCCTTTTTAAAAAGTACATCAATTGTAGTTGTTGTGTATATATGGCTAAGTTTTATATCCATATATCATTTAGGTCCAGATGTAGCAAAAAATTTGTATTGGCCTACGTTATCTCTTGCAGAAACAATTTATGTACCTGGTATAAGTAATTTTAAACTTGTGTTTATGTTTTTATGGAACAGTATAATATTTCAAACTATTGCTAATCAGAATTATTTTTTCTATTATTCACTGTCCAACATTTCAAAAAAAATAAATCCTAATATCTTATATAGTATAGTATTTATCTTCGCTGCTATAATTGTTAATAGATTAGATAGTTTCATAACTCTTACAAAGATCAATAGATATATTAATATATTTTATTTAACATTTAATTTAATTTTTATAACCAGTATAACTATTATAAAAATTATAAAAAGCAGATGAAAAAATTAACTAACTCTCGAATAAATTTGGGTTTCTTTGTGAGTATTTGTCAATATACCAAGAGAATAAAAGGAGTTTACAACTTTTTATAAAATGTTGTAAATTCAGTGTTATTCCACAAATTCCGATTATACTAATACAACTGAAAAAACGAACAATTTATAAAAAACACCGTATTATTCATTTGAATTCTACGGTGCTTTTACGTTACACTTCAAATATATAAAGCAATAAAATTATATCCTTTTCGTCAGAACTTAGTACAAGTCAAACTTATTGTAAAATACTAGATAAAGCTGTTTTACATTTATTGCAAAAGCAATCCTCCATTAGCATGTAAATGTGATATAATTACCATTATCTAAGCTGAAATAGTAAAATTATATGCAACGATATATATACATCCTGATCATGAAGGTATAGATGCTTTAAATTTGGCTTATCTTGAGTAACTAAATTATACATGCGGAGGTGAAAATAATGAACTTCAATGAAATGAATATTTCAACAGAAAGATTAACATTAAGAGGTATTAAAATTTCTGATGCAGAGTCGATATTTAAATACCGCTCAAATCCACAAATATATAAATTTCAGAGTTGGAAACCACAAACGCTCGAAGAAGTAAAAGAATTTATTTGTGAAAAAACTGCTAAAATTCCGAATATACCAGATACATGGTATCAACTTGTAATTTTGATTAAGGAAACTGATGAATTAATAGGGGATGTAGGAATTCATTTTATAGACTCAGATAACTTACAGGTAGAAATAGGATTTACCTTATCTTTAGAGCATCAATGCAAAGGATATGCTACTGAAGCTGTTATTAGCGTAATAAATTACTTATTTAATAATTTAAAAAAACATAGAATAATTGCTTCAGTTGACCCCAGAAATATAAAATCTATAGCATTGCTTGAAAGAATTCAAATGAGAAAAGAGGCACATTTTAAAAAAAGCTTTTGGTTTAATAATGAATGGGCAGACGATGTAGTATATGCAATTTTAAAAGAGGAATGGGCTAACCAAAAAGCAACAATGGATAAAATGTGAGGTGAGTATATAATTTCTATTGAAAGGAAGTTAATAAAGCTATGAGTATTATTAATCCACGAATTCCAGCAGATCTGATAAGGATAGAAGATTTTTTATCATATGCACAGCCATATTTATATGAGGAGATACCAATAACGCAGACAAAGATTTACGAAGAACATATTGAACATTTTGATTTTTACAAAAGCGAAATCAATACAAGCATTTTCGAAAACTGTACATTCCTTGATTGCAGTTTTGAAGGAGCAAGCTTTGTTGATGTTGTATTCCAAAATTGTAATCTATCAAACAGTAATTTTGCAGACGCATATTTCGAAAGGTGTCAGTTTATTACCTGCAAATGTGTAGGAGTAAATATGAGCGATACTATTTTCAAGCAGACATCTATGCAAGGATCAAATTTTCAGTATTCCTATTTTGATAAAGCTAAAATGACAGATGTTGCTTTTCAGGATATAGATTTCACTGAGGTATCTATAAGTGAAGCTAAATTGAAGAGGTTCAAAGCAAAAAACTCCAACTTTATTAAAAACAACTTCTTTAAGACAATGTTGGCAGGTGTTGATTTTACAAAAAATGAGCTTGTTGCTCCAACGGTATCTTCATCACCCATTGAATTTCAAGGAGCTAAAATCAGTATGGTTCAGGCGGCTGACTTAATTGGTCTTTGGGGAATCATTGTTGAGCAGTAAGTAGATATAATTTTCAAATTAGATAGCCGCACTCCAATTGAATATGAAAGTGCGGCTTAAAAATAGGTAGCTTTTTTAGATTGCTCATTTTCATATTGATTGTTCAAATAGAATGTATTGGTCTTCAAATTGGATTTTGGGGAAAGTATATTTCTACAAAATATTCGTGTTCCATACTTTTATGAAGTAGCGCAAAGTTGTATTTTACTAATAGGGTAGAATTGTATAAGTCAAAATGACGGCATAATTTATATAGATACTCCATTAAATCCTTTTTTACACCCCAGAACATAATATTGGAATAATATCCTGTTACACGATGCTGTGCCACAATGTTATGTTCAGCTGCAAATATAAATTGCTTTTGAAGTATAGTTGTATTTATTGTACTGTCAGCAAATGAAAAACCAATTATCTCGTCATTCTCTACTATTGTTCCATTCGGCTCGCTATGATAGAAAGCCCACTGCTCCAAAGATTCTATCCCTTCTGTTTGCTGTGATTTAGTATCTTCGTGCAGTAATGTTTCTAAATCTATTCTATAGATGGTAATATCAATTTCTTTATAAACTGAAGCAGTAGAAAATGTGTAATCATTTTTAAACTTAGAAATAGTCGTAAGTAACTCTAGCATATCCTCAGCATATTGATCAAGTTGATTTAATAATCTTTTTTCTTCGTTTATACGTTCCTTTTGTTCTTTTACCATTGATAAATATCCATCGATACTTTCCGAATCTATTCTTTCTTTCATTTGATCTAGGGGAATTTTTATATATTTTCCAACTAAAATCATTTCTAGGATATCCAGATGTTCTAAGGAGTAGTAACGATAATCATTTTGAGGATCAATAATTGGCCTTAACAATCCTTTTCGGTCGTAGTGACGTAAAGTATCAAGTGATATGCCATATAATTTACTTACTTGTCCAATACGTAGTAATCCCTGCATTTTATCCTCCTTAAAAAATTTAACAACACCAATTGACTCTTGAGTAGCTCAATGGTTTATTTTAATTATAGTACTTGAAAAAAATTAATTTGTAAAGGGGACAATATGCTGATGGACAATATTTATATTGAGAAGTATCAAAATACCGATTTTAGAGATGTAATTGCTTTATTAGTACAATCTTTTAAAAGCAAGTTTTGCCAACACCAAAAGCTAAGTGATAATGATATAGAAAATATTTTGTACGCTTCTTGGCATCTCAAAGCTGATGATCCCGCATATCTTCATTTTGTAGCTAAGCAAGACAAAAAGGTAGTTGGCGTAATTCTAATGCGTTGCAGCAAAACAGAAAATACTAATGAAGACATTCCTATTATATCGCTATGTAGACGATATGGTGTCTACAATGTTATAATGATGTACACCAAAATGGTAATGTTAGAAGATTACAAACTAAATGAAGGAGAGTGCTATATAGAGCATATTGCGGTCGATGGAACCTGTCGTGGAAAAGGAATTGGCATGTTACTTCTTCAGCATGGAGAACAGGCATTATTAGATAGAGGGTATACATCTTATACATTAGCAGTTGCTGGAGGAAACCCTGCAAAACACCTTTATTGCCGATTTGGTTTTGAGGATATAAAAAAGATAAAAAGTCCCTTAAAGGGATACTTTGTTGGAGAATCTCGATGGACTATAATGCAGAAGGCTTATAATTATAAGTAGCGGTAATATCGGTGTTTTGATTTTTATAAATCAAGCCGCCTTAAATGAATGGCCTTACCCAAATATAAAAAGCTATATATTTATACATCAAGCAATGAAAAATAATGAAAATGCAGAGTTCATATCAAGCTATATTAGTTTACGATAACTATAATTTGAGAATAACTAGAGAAATTATAGTTTTATTAGAAAGGAGATTGTTTATATGAAGGTTCAAGTTGTAGAGTATAGCAGCCAATGGCCCAATTTATATCTGGAAGAAGCTGAAAAGATTAAAAATATACTTGGAAACGAGTTAGTTGATATTTACCACATTGGAAGCACATCAGTGGTGAATTTAAATGCCAAGCCAATTATAGATATTATGCCTGTAGTAAAGGACATTACAAAAGTTGATAAGTATAATAAAGAGTTTGAAGATCTGGGATACGAGTCAAAAGGTGAATTTGGTATAGCCGGCAGAAGATATTTTAGAAAAGGATTGGAAAATAGAACCCATCAAATTCATGTGTTTGAAAAAAGCAACTTCAATGATATTGAAAGACATTTAGCTGTTCGTGATTATTTAAGAACACATCCAGAGGAGGCATTTGAGTATGGAGAACTAAAGAGCAGATTAGCTACCATGTTTCCTGATGATATAGAGGCTTATTGTGATGGTAAAGATCACTTTGTTAAGGAATTAGAAAGAAAAGCATTAGAATGGAATTCATCACGCTAATAACTTGGTATAGTATGTATTAAAATCAAGGTTTAATTTTATTTGAAAGTGAGTTGATTATTTTGAACTATAGACTACTTGAAAGGTCAGAACTTGCACTATTAGGTGAAATTGATAGAAAAGAAATTGTAAATGAAGTTTATTATTTTAGAGATAATAAACTTGAAATAGTAAATGAATTTTATAATATTGAGGGATGGGACTTGAAAGAGCTCCATGAATATATCGATAGATTACAAGACATATATGATAGAAATGGAACTATATATGGAGCCTTTGACAATAAAACAATTGTAGGTTTAGGGGCTTTAGAAAGTAAATTTATTGGCAGAAATAATGACCAACTTAAACTTGATATGTTATATATAAGTAATAATTATCGTAAAAAGGGTATAGGTAAAAATCTAGTGAATTTGCTATCTAAAAAAGCAAAAGAATTAAATGCCAAAAGTATGTATATATCTGCTACACCCTTTAAAAATACAGTGGAATTTTATTTTGCCATCGGTGCAAAATTAACAAATGAGATAAATAAAGATTTATATAAATTAGAACCATATGATATACATATGGTTTTACAATTACAATAAATATATGCTTTTAAAATTTTAAAAGAAGAATGGGATGAAGCATTAAAGCCAAAAGATGCTTAGGATAACAAAGGTGATATTGTAATCGGAAATGATGTGTGGATAGGATATGATGCTATAATTATGTTTTTTAGTATTATAGGTTTAATATCGTATTTACATTTTGAAAACTGGAAAGAATAAGAAATTTTATTAAGGCAAAAGTTTTCTAAACAATAATAATTGAATGAGTTAGTATTTAAGATGGAATATTCTTATTTAACATAACAACTGAAAAAATGAAACTGCATTATTCAAATTTGAATAATGCAGTGTTTTTACATCGTAGCACAAGTATATTAAGTAATAAAATTTAATATATATCTATTTAATATGAATTTGAATACTATTAATCTTGTTTATTCATTTCTAAGATTAAAATGTGAGAAGTTTCTTTTGATTTTATTAAAATATCGTCCTCAACTATTTCCATAGCATCTCTGTTGGCTAACTCAATATTGTTTATTATTGAATTTCCTTCTATCTGAACTAAATATGCCTGTCTTCCTTCCTTTACTGGAAAACCAATTTCTTCTCCTTTTTCAAGTTCTAAGGAATAAATATTCATATCCTGATTTATTTTTATTGGTGCATTTCCGTTTTTGCTTGAAACCATATGAAGCCATTTATTGTGTCTATCATCCCAATTAAATCTATAATCTCCATAGCTAGGTTTATACCCTTGTTTATCGGGGAAAATCCATATCTGTAGAAGCCTTAACATTTCTTTTCCGAAGTTATGCTCACTATGATATACTCCTGACCCTGCACTCATGAATTGAACATGACCACGAGTTATAGTATTCTTGTTTCCCATACTATCTTCATGTGTAAGATCACCATTAACTACATAGGATATTATCTCCATATCTTTATGAGGATGAGTATCGAATCCAGTACCAGTTTCAACTAAATCATCATTTATTACTCTTAAAACTCCAAAGTTTATATTATCTGGATTGTAATATTCAGCAAAGGAAAAGTGGAATTTACTTCTTAACCATCCAAGATTACTACTACCCATATCTTTACTTTCTATTTTTCTTAACATTCTACATCTCTCCTTTTAATTATCTTTTACCATCTTAATTTAAACTATAAATAAAATTTTCTATAAAAGTGGCTTTGCTAACTTTAATATATATATTAACGATATTTAATTTAGTTAGTTACATTTAGTAAGTATCTTTAAATTAATTATTGCACATAAATTATAATTAGTAAAGAAAATTTTTAATAATTATTTAAAGTTACTCTAGATTTATGTTTTATGAACAAAAAATAAAAAACTCCCTAAATCAATAGGAAGCTCTTTATGTAATCTTATTTAGTTCCATTTTTCTGCCCATTTTTGAACTTCATCCATAACAGCTTGTAAGTCTGACCCTTTCTCTGTAAGTTCATACTCTATACGTACAGGAGTTTCTGGATAAACTTTTCTAATAATAATTCCTTCCAGCTCTAATTCCTTAAATCTTTCCGTAAGAATACGAGCACTCATATTGGGAATTGCTTCTGATATATCAGAAAAACGCTTTTGCCCACTTAATAATGTTCTTATAATTAATCCAGTCCATTTCTTTCCTAATAGTTCAAAAGCGTTTTCAAATTTTGGACACATATGATATTTTTCCATATTCAATCACCACCTATTACTAGTATATCATGTTTACTTGACAAAAGTAAGTTACTTACTATATTATACCAATATAAGGATTTGTTGTCGTTTTATTTATAAAAATTCACAAATGGGGGGAATGGCTATGTCAGAATTAAAAAAAATTATTGAAGAAAGACGCTCTGCTAATAACTTTATAGAGGGGGTAAAAATTCCAGATAAAGATTTTACTGAAATATTTGAGCTCTTAAAACTTGCTCCTTCATGCTTTAATATTCAACATTCAAATTATTTAGTTGTAACAGATGAAGAGAAAAAGGAACAACTAAGAAAAGCAGCCTTTAATCAATATAAAGTACATACTGCTTCTGCAGTTATATTAGTATTGGGAGATAGATTAGCATATAAAAATGCAGAAAATATTTATTCAGGAATGCTTAATTTAGGGATTATGAGTAAATTAGATTATGATAATATTGTTCGTGATATAAATAATCTCTATGAGGGTAGGGGGGAAGATTTTCAGCGTAGTGAAGCAATAAGAAATACTTCTCTATCAGCTATGATGTTTATGTTAATTGCTAAAGATAAAGGATGGGATACTTGTCCAATGATTGGCTTTAATCAAGAGGAAGTTAGACAAATCTTCAATATTCCTGAAAACTACGAAATAGCTCTTATGATAACTATGGGAAAAGAAGATAGTTCTAAGACAAGAATGAGGGGGTATAGGAAACCTGTAGGAGAGTTTGTAAGCTTTAATAGCTTTGAATAGGGATCTCAGAAGGATATAAATATTTATTAAATATTAAAAATCAATAAATTTTTAAAATACCGTATTGTTCAAAAATGATATATTCCCATTTTCAGAAACAGATTTTTATTTTTTAATCTGTCTACTTTAAGGGGCGCATATCAAATCTGAATTTTACGGTGTTTTTACGTTGTAATACAAATAACTAGGTTCGAATACTTATAAATTATTGAATAATTTTTATAAAGTTAATTCATGGTATTTTAATATATGAATAATGTTATCTATAATATTCATGTCACTAAAATATATTTATAGGTATCAACCTAGTATAAAAACAAAATAATTATTTCATTTCATTGATTCTTATCTAATTCACCCATATTTTTTTAGGAGGCAGCGAGCATTCATTATAGTTTAATTGTTTTTTTATTTTCTATATTTCATTATTGGAAATAAATTCTTTAAAAGTTTTTATTTGTAATAATAAAATGAAAATTATGAAAATATTGAAAAATATTTAAAATGCATGTATAATTGTATATATTTATCAATTATTCAAATTAAATGGAAGAAGGTGAAATCAAATGATTCATTCAGTCATAATAGTTACTTAAAAAAATTAAATTAGGGGGTATGTAAAATGAAAAAAAATTTAACCAAAATAACAACTGTTATTTTATTAGTATTGTCTATAACACTAACAAATTTTTCAATGATTGTAAGAGCAGATGACGCAAAGGCACAAGGAACACAGAAGGTGGAAGCATCTAATGTTAATGAAGAAGTAAAAGATGCAGAGGAGACAATAAAAATACCTACATTAGAAGATATAGACAATTTAATAGATTCGGCAGAAGAAGTTAAAAGTGAAGAAGACATAAATAAAATGCCTCCATTGAAATTTCCGATAGAATTTCCAGAAATTAATACTAGGAGCATTATAGGAGAAAATAATTATCCCATTATTTTAGTTCATGGTTTTATGGGGTTTGGAAGAGATGAATTATTAGGATATAAATATTGGGGTGGAGTAGTTGATCTTCAAGAAAAGTTAAATGCCTCAGGGCATGAGACTTATACAGCAACAGTAGGACCAGTATCTAGTAATTGGGATAGAGCTTGTGAACTTTACGCTTACATAGTAGGTGGAACAGTAGATTATGGAGAAGCTCATGCAAAAAAATCTAAACATAATAGATATGGAAGGACATATCCAGGGATATATAAAAATATAAGCAATGAAAATAAAATACATTTAATAGGACATAGTATGGGTGGACAAACTATACGTACACTTACACATCTTTTAAGTAAAGGCAGTGAAGAGGAAATAAATTGCGGACAAGAAAATATTTCACCATTATTTGAAGGAGGAAAGCATTGGATTCATAGTGTTAGTACTATCTCTACACCTAATGATGGTACAACTTTATCAGATTTAATGCCAGCAAAAGATTTAATAAGTTATACATTTGGTGTATTAGGAACAATAACTGGTAAAAACAAGTTATTTAGCTCAATATATGATTTAAAATTAGATCAATGGGGATTAAAAAAGCAAAGTGGAGAATCTCAACGTGATTATATTGAAAGGGTTTTAGAAAGCAATATTTGGAATAGTACAAAGGATATATCAACTTATGATTTATCCACAGAAGGTGCACAAGAACTCAATACATGGGTAAAGGCTCAACCAGATGTGTATTATTTTTCTTGGACAACCCAAGCAACTAAAGAATCTATACTTACAGGTCATTCTGTAGCACAAATTGGTCCAATGAATCCTATATTTTATCCAACAGCAAACTTAATGGGTAAATATTCACGTAATAAAAAAGATCTTCCTATCATTGACAAGAAATGGTTCCCTAATGATGGTGTTGTAAATTGTATTAGTCAAGATGGTCCTAAATTGGGTTCTGATGATGTTATTGAGCAATATACTGGCGGAGCTAAAATGGGACAATGGAATGTAATGCCTAGAATTGTAAATACAGATCATATGGACATAGTAGGTACATTTGGTAACGTTAAAGATTGGTATATTGATTATGGAAACTTTTTAAGTAAATTGCAAAGATAAATACATGAAATAATTAAGATAAAGAGGGTGTCTCAAAATAAAAATAGCCTTAATTTTAAAACCATAAATATAAATAATACATTCATAAAGCAATTCATTTTGTTGAGTAGTTCTAAATTTGACTATATTAAAATTAAGGCTATTTTGAGACATCTTCTTTTTATAATGAAATTTACTTATACTAATTCACGCCATTTATTTTCCATTAGAGGTGGCACATAGTTTTTCATTTGTTTGATTAATTCTGAAGGATTGTCTGAAACTGAAATAAGCTTAATATTTGATTCATTCATGAAACCTTCAGTACAAGTGTTTTTAATCATATGTAAAAGAGGGTCAAAGAAGTTTGATATATTTAATATGCCAATAGGCTTTTTATGAATACCAAGCTGAGCCCAACTAAGTACTTCAAACAGTTCTTCAAAAGTACCCAGTCCACCAGGAAGTGCTATAAATCCATCAGAAAGCTCAACCATAGTTTGCTTCCTTTCATGCATGTTTTCAACTTCAATAAGTTTAGTCAAATTTTCATGAACCATTTCACCTGAGAAGAGCCCTTTAGGCATAACCCCAATAACTTTTCCGTTATTTCTTAAAACTTCATTTGATATCTCCCCCATAAGACCTATTCTTGAACCACCATATACTAATTCAATTTTATTTTCAGCCAATATTTTACCTAGTAGTTTAGCACTTTCTTTATATTCAGAGCGTAAACCTAGATTAGAGCCAGAATAAACACAGATTCTTTTCATAAAAATTACCTCCTATAATGATGTTTTATTGATTAAGATTTAAATATAAATCTCTAATTAATGAGTTTGAATAATATAAACCCCTAAGACTAAGAAAATAATACCTAGCGTTCTTAGTGGAGTTAATAAATGAATTTGGTTGCCTAATAATCCAAAATGGTCAAATATAACAGCAAAGAGTATTTGACCACATACTACAAGGCTAAACATACTTGCAAATCCAATCTTAGGAGATGCAAATATAGTTGTAAATATATAAAATGCTCCCAATAATCCCCCTAGAAACATCCACCAACTTGTATTTTTAATATGAGTAGCAGTTGGTAATGTACTAGAACCATTTAATACAGTAAAGAAGAATACTAATGCAAGTCCTAAAGTTCCTACACCAAAGCTAATAAGGGATGAAAGAATAGGATTTCCTATTTTAGAACGAAGTACAGCGTTTATACCAACCTGTAAGGTTAAGGCAAATCCAGATATTAATGATAGTAAGTAATAAATAAATACCACACTATAACCTCCAATGCTTTTAATTGTTGAATAACTTTTATAAAGCAATTATAATTAATATACTGATATAAGTAAAATTAATATCTAGTATAGGAGGTATACTAAATTTTTATATGTATATTAATCTTGAACTTTATAGAATTTTTTATATTACTGCCAAATTAGGCAGTATATCTAAAGCAGCAAAAGAGCTTTTTACATCACAGCCAGCAGTTAGTCAATCTATAAAATTATTAGAGGGAAAATTAGGTGGGGAATTATTTCATAGAACTCCAAGAGGAGTTTCACTTACTTTAGAAGGTGAGGTATTATTCAAATATATAGAACAAGGCTATGGTCTTATGATGACAGCAGAAAGAAAATTTTCAGAATTAAAAAATCTTAATTCAGGTCAGGTAAGAATAGCTGTATGTAGTGCAGTATGCAAATACTATCTAATGAAATACATAGAAATTTATAATTTAAATTATCCAAATATAAAAATTTATGTTAAGGATAAGTCAAGCCATCAAATAGCAAAAGCATTAGATTCAGGTGAGATAGATATAGGAATTTTGAATATGAATATAGACACAAGCAATTCTTTAAATGTCATTAAAACATTTAAAATACAAGATTGTTTTGTGGTAGGAGAGAAGTACAAGGAAATTTGTGAAAAACAGATAACATTGAAGGATTTAGTGGATAGATATCCTATTATTTTACTAGAGAAAGGTGGCAATACAAGGGGTTATATAGATAATTATTTTAGTTCACATGGATTGGATGTAGTACCGCAAATAGAGTTAAGTAATGTAGAACTAATGATAGAATTTGCAAAAAGAGGCTTAGGAGTTTCCTGTGTTATAAAAGATTATATCAAAAAGGAGTTAGAGCAGGAACAATTATATGATATATCTATTAAAGAAAAAATCCCAGAGAGAATTATGGGCATAGCAACTAAAAAAGATATTCCTATGTCTACAGCAGCTGAAAGATTTATTGATCTTATTGAAGATTAGATTATTTATTTTAACTTTACATTTAAGATATGATAAGCTAGTTCTTTATATTGATATAACCAAGATTAAAATTTAGCATTGCTATTAAATTATTTAAGGTAGGCGTTACCATGTTTTGTAAAATTAGATTAATTGATTTAGCTCTAAGCAAAAACTGTAATAATATCAAGGCATAGCTTTGCAAGGGCGATAAAAAAATAATTGATAAACTTCAGAAACGCCATTTAACCTATAATATTAAGTATAAAATATACTTAGGAGGAATTATTAAATGATAAAGATAGAAAATCTAAATAATATTAATAGAGATGATATGGATAATATACTAAATGTATGGGAGTCATCAGTAAGAGCAACTCATACATTTTTAAAAGAAGAAGATATAATATCAATAAAACCTCAAGTTAAAGAAGGTGTTGATTATGTTAGTAAACTTCTATGTGTAAGAGATGAAAAAGGTGCTATACAGGCATTTATGGGTGTACATCAAAGTAAAATTGAAATGTTATTTGTAGATTCAAACAGTAGAGGTAATGGTATAGGTAAAAAACTTATTAATTACGCAATAAATGTTCTAAATGCAAAGTTTGTAGATGTAAATGAACAAAATACACAAGGGGTAGGATTTTATAAACATATGGGGTTTGATACATTCAAAAGATCAGAATTTGATGACTACGGTAATCCATTTCCTATTCTTCATATGAAATTTTTATAATTAGTAATTTTTATATATCATTTATAAATTTAGATAAGTTATATCTATAACTAGAATTTGAATGAACATAGAAAAGTATTTAAATATGTAGTAAAGTTTAGGATAATGAATAGTGAACAGTATCATAAGTGAAGCTAGAAATAGAGTTTTTATAAGTAATATTAAAAATAAGCCAACGATATTTAAATATCATTGGCTTATTCAGTATACTATAAAGCTATAGCAGCGCTTTCAGTATAATCTAATGTAACAGTAGCTTCTTTAAAGTGAATTTCATAAAGAGATAGTTGATTTCCGACCTCATTTATTGTGATTTCATAATTAGGAATTTTCTTGATAAAATCATTTTTTAAATCAAATATTGTTAAATTGCTTTTTTGAATTAGTGCCTTATTAACTCTAACATGTTCATTTCCATTAGATGGGATAGTGGTAAATGCCACTATGTTGTTTTTAGAAAATTCTTCAATTTTTGGATTATCTGAGAATGTTGAAAAGTATACTACTCCTTTCTTTGAAACATCGTAGTAAAAATTAACAATTCGAACATTTGGAATATTATCTACACTTGTTGCTAAAGCTAACTCCTTTTGAGATAGCATAATCCTATTAAATTCTTGTGAAAAATTCATTTGTAATCCTCCTATATATTAGGTATATTATTTCTAACAGATTAAATATATCACAGTAAATCTGACCCCATTATGTCAAGGTTATAAAATAAATGTATACATGATTTCAAGGAGAGATATTATTGAAAATAGATAGATTGATATCCATTATTATGGTGTTACTAAATAATGAAAGAATAAGTGCAATAAAATTAGCTAAGATGTTTGAAGTTACACCTAGAACCATTTATAGGGATATAGATACAATATCTTTAGCAGGGATACCAATAATTACTCATACTGGGGTAAATGGCGGTGTTAGTATAATGCCTGAATATAAAGTTGATAAAAAGTTTTTTACTGCTTCAGATATATCAACACTTTTGATGGGGCTTTCTAGTGTTTCAACAACATTATCCAATAAAGAAGTTATAGGCACTTTAGAAAAGGTAAAGAGTTTACTTCCGAAAGACCAATTTAGAGATATTGAATTAAAGTCAAATCAAATAACTATTGACCTTACTACGTGGATGGGGAATAAGAGTTTTCAACCAAATCTTGAGAAAGTAAAAAGCGCTTTAAATGATAGTAAGTATTTATCATTTGAATATTATGGTGGTAATAGAAAAAAAGATAAACGCTGTATAGAACCATATAAATTAATATTGAAAGAAAATAACTGGTATTTACAAGGATATTGTACTTTAAGAGAAGATTTTAGAGTATTTAAATTATCTCGAATTTCAAACCTTGAAATATTAGAATCAATATTTGTACCAAGGGAGTTTAAATCAAAACCATTAGATGGAAGTGGGTGGATAGATAAAAGGCTTATTACAATTAAGCTTCTAGTTGATTGGTCTTTAAGAGAACAAATGGTTGAAAGATGTGGAGAAGAGAATGTAAAGGCTTATGGAGAGGATAAATTTATAGTTGAGTTTCCTTTTGTAGATGATGATTTAGGATATAATATATTAATGGGATTTGGAGATAAATGTGAATGTTTATCTCCAGAGAATGTACGTGTAGAACTTATTAAACGTATTAAAAAATTATTATACATTTATGAAAATTAATATTTACTTAGAAAAACCTCACTTGCAACTGATACGGAGAACCGTACAATAAGTAAGTGAGATTTTACTAAATTTGGATGAAGATATGGTGGTAAAGTGGATCTCACCACAAAAATGTTGAGATTTAGCCAGGTTAATTGGATAAATCTCTAGATTTTTGTGTCTAAGATATTCACGTAGATCTAATCCTATTAAAGGATACTTTTACAAACAATACATTTTACAGTCTGAAAAGGCTGCATAAATTGATAACATTAACATGTTAATTTTGAATTTGAATTTTCTCGATGTTTTTTTAATAATGTAAAAAAATAAACTAAAATAACAGATACTGCAACAATACCAGCTACAATTCCTACAGTTATCATTACTGTTTCTAGTCCTTTTTGTATAAATATTTTCTTGTTTTTTTGAAGCATTGCCTCCATAGTATAATAAAGTGTTCCCCCAGGAAGAAGTGGAATAATTCCTGGTATCATAAAAATATTTGTTGGTGCTTTTAATTTTCTTGCCATTAATTCAGACCAAAGGCATACTATCATTGATGCAATCATATTACCTAAAAATATACTTTCTGTAATGTGGTAGATAACAAGATAAATTGTCCAAGAAAGAAGTCCTCCAAAAGTTGCTGCGGCCACATGTTTTTTGTTTACAGAAAAAAATAGTGTAAATCCCAGGGTGCCAACTCCAGCCATTAGCACTTGTATTATATTTTTCCACATTAAAGTATACCTCCTAATAACATCATTGAACCTACAAATCCTATTGCAATTGAAAGAGCAATCATAAATGCTTCAATTAGTCTATATAATCCAGGCATTATATCTTGATAGAATATTTCTTTTACACCATTTATTAAAATTAATGCTGGTATAAATATCATTATATCTCCAATCATAACTTTATCCACATTCATACAAAGTCCAAAATGGCCACATAATTGAGCAAGGCAGCCTGATAAAAAACAGGCAATTACTGTATATATTACACGATTTAATTTGCGAATTTGAAAAAAATGATCCATGCCAAATATTACAATTCCAATAATTGAAGATACAAGGCCATCTAAGAATGTACCACCAAAAAATACAGCAAATCCAGCGGCAGCTAGCATATATCCTATACACTTTTTAATATTACTTTCTTTACGCAACTTATTATTATCCAATGCAGAACCTATTTCAGAAATGGGGGGAACTTTACTGCATATTTCTCTAGCCATAGCATTTAATGCTTCTAACTGGCCTAAATCCGTTGCTGTAGAATTAATTCTAACTGACTGTGTATAATGTCTTCCTTCACTATCTTTCATTGTCATAACAATCAAAGTTGTAATGGCGTATACATTACAGACTTTAATATCATATGCATTACAGATACGTATAATCGTATCTTCTACACGACGGACCTCAGAGCCACACATTACCATGCGTCGCCCAATTTCCAACACATACTCCTGAAATTTATCATATTTTGCCTGCATAATAAATAACCTCTCCATTAAAAATTGTTTTTTCACCCACATATTTCTTAATATAAATAAATATTTACTGCCAAACAAATTCAGACATATATAATTATATAATTATTTTTTATTTTATACTACATTTTTCCTTATTTTTTATGTTTGAAGTGTGATATAAAAAACTACGAATTTATACAATAGCCAAGCATCATGCAAAGTGCTTTCTACTAAGTTTTATTATAATTATTTTGTAAAGTGTTGACCCTAACATCACGTCATAGTGTAATATAAAAATACAGCTTGAATATATTACAAAAATTTCTAGCCGGCCGAGTATTAGATAACATTGATAGCTGTAAAATCAAACTTTGAGGTGTAGCAATGAGAACAGTAAAACAAGTTTCGGATTTGACAGGAATAAGTGTGCGTGCACTACATTACTATGATGAAATAGGATTATTAAAACCAAGTGAAATTACAGAGGCAGGATATAGACTTTATGATGATAAGGCTCTTAAAACCTTGCAGCAGATTTTATTTTTTAAGGAACTTGATATACATTTAAAAGATGTTAAAGAGATAATGTCAAGTCCATACTTTGATAAAATGCAAGCATTAAAAAATCAGAAAAAGTTACTTTTGTTAAAACGCAAAAGGTTGAATGGCTTAATAGAGCTTATAAATAAAACATTAAAAGGAGAAAGTACAATGAATTTTAAAGAATTTGATATGAGTGAATATTATAATGTATTGGAAGAATTTAAAACAGAACATGAAGATATGATAATTAAGGCTTATGGTAGTGTAGATAAATATAATGAACTTATTGAAAAATGTAAATCTAATGAAGATAAGATTGCTAAAATGGCTATAAAGCAGTATGGAAGTATTGAAAAATATGCTAAAGCTGTAAAGAAAAATTTTAATAGTGATATGATAACTTTATCAGAACAATATGATAAGTTTAAAAAAGATTGTTTAGAAGATAAGCATCCTAAATTAAAAGAATTATATAGAAAGCTTACATCTGACTTAAGTAAAGATACTTCTTCAAAGGAAATTCAACAAATTGCTGAAGAAATAATCAATATAGCTAAAAAAGATTATGAGGCTTTCAAGATGGATAATGGAGATGATCATTGGTACTATATGGTACAAATTTATTTGGTATATCCTGAATGGATAGAAGCAGTTGATAAGAAATATGGCCATGGTGCATCTAAATTTATCGGAGAAGCTCTAAAAAATTGTTCGGGAACTAAGCAGCCTAAAGTAGAAGAACTATATGAAAAGCTAGTATCTGACTTAGGTAAAGATCCTTCTTCACAGGAGATTCAACAAATCATTGAAGAAATATCAGATGAAAGTAAAAAAAATCAGGAATTTTACAAAGTAGATGAGGGGGAGAATTATTGGGGTTATATGGCAGAACTTTATTTATCAAATTCTACTTTTATAAAAGTAATTGATAAGAAACATGGCAGTGGTGCATCTAAATTTATTGGAGAAGCTTTAAAATTTTATTCTGAAAATAGTAAGTCGTGAATTAAAAACTATGAAGGATTTGACATGCAGAACGAAAGTTACAAGTATTAGCTTAGATATTCAAAAGGAACTTAAATTAAATAATTAGAAGTTAAAAATCGCGTAATTCAAGAAAGGAAATTATGCGATTTTTCGTAATACTACTAACGGTACTAAAACTGTTATTATTTGCTACTTACACGGTGAAGCGTACCACAAATAACGGTAAGAATTTATCAAAAGAGATGGACCGTGATAGATTATTCTATAACGGTCGTAGAATAGTGGTAGGGCTAAACCGAATCGCTTGTATTGGATTTAAAATAATACAAAGCGAGTAAAAGAGCAAATCTTACTAGTAAGTTTATTGAAACTCAACAGCCACTCTTATTCTTGTTTATTCGAAATGATTTTAAATCCTTTGCACGTTGTACAGCCAAAATTCCGTCTAAATGATCATACTCGTGTTGAAATAGTTCTGATAGATCACCTTCAAGATACATTTCACAATCTTCCCAGTTTAAATTTTTATAAGTTACTTTGCACTTCTTATGTCTTTCTACATATACTTCAAGACCTGGAAAACTCATGCAATCATCCCATAGTTGAAAGGTATCGTCTCCAATAAATTCAAGAACTGGATTAATGAAATAATGAGTTTTATAGCCTAAATGCATGTAGATTATTCTTACAGATTCACCAATCTGTGGTGCCGCAATGGCTCTACCAAATCCATATTGATTTTTAAAAGAAACAATCGTGTCATGTAAGTCATTGATTACTTGCTTAGCTTTATCTAAATTTGATTTCTGTATTTCCTCAGAAATTCTGTAAAGTATTTCATCACCTAATAATAGGATTGATTTTGTTGGCATAATATAACCTCCCGTTTTGGATTAAATTATTATAAATAGATACTAAACAACTGAGATTTTGTCATTAAGTTAAGCAACCCCACACCGACGGCTCCTGATTTGTCAGATATTTCTTTCATGTTCAAGATACGCTGTGGACTGCATTGATGATTATCAGTTGATTTGCTATAATTATATAGCAGTATTATCCCTATAAAAAGGGATGGTTACTGAATATTTTATGGGGTTGGTTTTGTGGAAATACAGATTACATTAAAAAGAAATATTAGTGTTCCATTATACATTCAAATATATGAAGCATATCGAGGTGCAATACTTAGTAGTCATTTAGAGCCGAATTCAAAACTTGCTTCAATAATGCAACTAAAAGGATCCCTTTGTGTAAGTCGTAATACAATTGAGATGGCGTACTTACAACTTTTATCAGAAGGATTTATTTATAGTAAAAGTGGGAGCGGCTATTTTGTATCTGATTTGGATAATTATGAGTCATTAGATTATTCTAATGATCAATCTAGTTCCAAAGAAATTAGTATACCTCCAATAGAAAGTTTGCATTTAAACAGAGCTCATGCAAAGTACGATTTTAAGCCAGGGTCAGTTGAGCATAATCAATTTCCATTCAAAACATGGAATAGAGTTGCTCAAAATATAATGAGCTTAGAGAATCAAGAGATTTTAACATACTCAGATCCAAGGGGAGAATTATTACTTCGTATGGAGATATCTAAATACCTTAAGCGCTCACGAGGAGTTAATTGCCATCCAGATCAAATTATTATAGGTGCAGGGACTCAAACTCTTATCAGTTTACTTTGTTTCATACTAGGTAAAAACAAGCCTTTAAAAGTAGCTTTAGAAGATCCTGGATTTACAGCTGTTAGAAAAGCATTTGAATGGAATGGATGTGATATCATACCAATTAGTTTAAATAACAATGTATTCGATATCTCAATGCTTAAAAGTAAATTAGATTATCCTTCTGCTATATATCTAACACCTTCAAATCAACATCCTATGGGTGGCCTCCTAAATGTTTCTGAGAGATTGAGTCTATTAAACTGGTCTAAGAACAAAGATACTTATATTATTGAAGATGATTATGATAGTGAATTCCGATATAACATCCATCCTGTTCCAACAATGTTTAGTCTCGATCAATTTGATAAAGTGATATACCTAGGTACATTTTCTAAAACATTATTTCCCGCTATGCACATTGGTTATATTGTTTTACCCAAGAATCTCGCAGAAGAATTTGTGGAAATAGGGTGCTACTATAATCAAACCGCATCAAAAATCCATCAGCTTACCATAGCTGAATTTATGAAAAGTGGATATTTTGAACAACATATAAGAAAAATGAGAACTTTATATGGAAAAAAACATAAGAAAATTGTTGATTCCATAAATAAGGTTTTTGGCAGTCATGCTCATATCATTGGAGATCATGCTGGTGTAAATTTAACTCTTCGAGTTAATAGACCTCACTCTGAAAGTGACCTTATCCAAAGAGCTAAAGAAGTTGGTGTTATTGTATATCCAATTTCCTTCTATCATTCAAATCAGAAAAGTACAAATAAACGTAATGATATCTTCCTTGGTTATGGGCACATGAAACTTAAAGAAATTGAACATGGGATTACACTCTTGGGAGAAGCATGGTTATAAGGAAGCTGCCTCAAAATATATTTAATTTTAATATAGCAAATATAAAAAAATACACATGATAAACATATGAATAAGCTTTAGTAGTTCTTAATCTGGCGCAATTAAAAATTTTCGTAATTCCTCACAGGACGTGAGGAGCCAGTGGTGAAACCAAGGATGGTGCCTCCACTGGGTAGAAAATTTTTAATGGAGCTAGATTTAGAACTTCTTAGCGAACTGAATAGTTTATAGGTGTATTTTTTATATTTGCGGTTTTAAAATTAAATATATTTTATACTAGTAAGTATCTAATAAACTTTAATTTTAAAAATGATTATAAAAAACAGTTTGGGAAATATCTTTTCTTTTTTGGTGATTAGGATTTGGTTTTGCATCCTTACTTGGATAACCTAGTGGCAAAAGGCATATTGGTTCAAGATTTGTTGGTATACTAAAAGCATTACGAATAGTATTTGGGTCAAAATGACCAACCCATGTTGTACCCAAGCCAAGTTCAGCAGCTTGTAACATCATATGTGTAGCAACAATACTCCCATCAATATCAGTATGGCTTTTCCCATCATAACTGCGTTTCCAAGCTTCATTTTTATCCGCGCATATAAGTAAAGCCATAGGTGCATTGAAGTGATAAATTGTACAAGTTTTTAGTTTTTCAAGAGCTTCAGTATTTTCAATTACTAAAATTCTTTGAGGTTGATAATTTACAGCAGTTGGAGCTAATTGTCCTGCTTTTAAAATTAAATCTAGTTTTTCTTGTTCAATCTTTTTGGTATCAAAATTTCTTACAGAATATCTTTCTTTAGCTAAGTCTATAAAATCCATATAAACATCTCCATTCTATAATATTTATTTTCCTGTCTTCTTTTATTATAATAATTACAAAGCAGAAAAAGAAGTATGCACTTTTTAGTAGCATACTTACCATTAGGAGAGTGTAATTAAATTTATTAGTATTTACTACTGATAAGGTTAACCTGTGACAAACCCAAAAAAACATCCGTTGTATAAATTGGCAGGAACAATAAAGAATATGAAGGAATATTTTTATAGAAGGTTAATAGTATAGAGTATATTTTACCATCCTGTCTAATAGCAAGAAAAATCCATTATTAAATATGTTTTTATTATATCCAAGATATGTCGATTTAAATGAAAATTTGTATCTTAATCTAATTATATAATTAGATTAAGATGCGAACATATTAAGGAATATGAACATAATATAGAAGTATAGCCAGTAAAAAATATAGAAAGGTGTTATTTATGTGGGCTTGCAAGGCATTTATAATAATATTATTAGCATCAATATTATTAACATTAATATTTATAAAATTAATATTTATATCAATATGCACCAATATAAAACCATATAATTATAAATTCACAATAGATTGTATGGATAAAGATAATAAGGAGTGTACTAGAGTTAATTTATATGCTCAAAATTTATATTTGAATTCTCACTCTTAAACTTTAACTTAAGAATAAAAAAGAGGTGAACAATTAATGGAAACAAATAATATAGATATGGAAGAATTAATGAAGATGAAAGAATTAATGAACATGGAAGAATCTTCTGAAGATAACGAGAAAAAATGGGATAAACACGATAAACATTCACACTGTGGTAAGGTTAATATATATACTAAGAATGTTTATTTATCCATAGATTGCCATGGACACAAATGGTAATCTAATTATATTTTAAAAATTATATTTGAATTCTTACTCATAAACTTTAACTTAAGAATAAAAAAGAGGTGAACAATTGATGGAAATAAATAAGATAGATATGGAAGAATTAATGAAGATGAAAGAATTAGTAGATATGGAGAAATACGACAAGGATAATGATAAGAAGTGGGATAAACACGATGAACATTCACACTGTGGTGAGGTTAATATATTTACTAAGAATGTATATTTAACTATAAATTGCCATAGACACAAATAGTAATCTAGTTATATTTTAAATTAATTACTCTGAGGTAGTTCTTAATTAGAACTACCTCAGATTATTTCTAGAGTTTTTTACAATATAGAAAATTAAGAATAATAATTGGATATAATAGTAAATAAAAAGAAGAGCGATATTTTATCATTCTTCTTTTGACGTGAAAAAATTTTTCCTAATTTTATCTTCATTTTAAAAACATATATTATTTGGAAACTATGGAATATAACAGAAATTTGAATGTGACATGTATAGTTAATTTTTCTAACTTATAATCAAGGTTTTCTATGAAAAAGAAAAAAAGTGGACAATCATTGTAAGCATATGTACCATAGTGATTATTTCACTAACGGCTAATACATTGATGATGGAGAAAGCAAGGATAAATTAATTTCAGTAGTAAATGATGATGGAGATTTGCCTGATGGGGGCAATAATTGGATTTATAAATAGTTTTTTAATTTGATTTATATTATTAAAGAAAATAGAAATATTTATAATAATTAGAGAAGTAAATTAATAGATAAATAATATTTGAAAACATATACAAAAATATTGACATACAAATTTCGATATATTATAATAAAAATATATTTAAGTTGGATTGTTACTGAGTATTCGGGCTATACCATCTTGTGTGTGAATTCTGTAATTGCGTTCAAATCACAAAGAGGTATAGCCTTTTTGGATTAATAAAGATGGAGGATATTTACAAATAATGAAAGTTGTTAAAGTAATTAATAATAATTTGATTAAATCCTTCGATGATAATAATAATGAAATATTAGTCATGGGATGTGGATTAGGTTATAAAAAGGCTCCTGGGCATGAGGTTGATGAAAAATTAATTGAGAGAATTTACACTTGTAATGATAGAAAAGATTCTAATCAACTGACAAAATTACTAAAGAAAATACCTTTAGAACATATTCAAGTAACTAATCAGATAGTAAGTTTTGCAAAAGCATCGTTAGGTAAAAAATTAAATGAGAATGTTTATATAACCCTAGCAGATCATATTAACTTTGCAATAGAGAGACAAAAAGATGGCGTGGCTATAAAAAATGCTTTGCTATGGGAAATAAAGAAGTTTTATAATCATGAGTTTTTAGTAGGAAAAGAGGCATTAAGCATAATAAAAAACAAGCTTGGTGTTACTCTATCAGAAGATGAAGCAGGATTCATTGCATTACATATAGTAAATGCTTTGATGGATGATATATCTATAGAAAAGGCTACTAAAATGACTAAGATGATTGAAAAAATAATTAGCATAATTAAGTATTATTTTAACTTAGAATTAGATGAATATTCAATTCATTATGAAAGATTCATAACTCATCTTAAGTTTTTTGCTCAAAGATTATTTACTGAAACAATTATTTCTGATGGAGATACACAATTTATAGAAGTTTTAAAAAAACAATATAAGAAAGAATATGGATGTACACTAAAGGTAAGAGATTTTATTAAAAATGAATATGGATGTGAATTGACAGAAGATGAAATGATTTATCTGACCATTCACATAAAAAGAATTACAAGTATTTAAAAGGGTTGTTACTTTAAATAGGCTATACCTAAATAAAAATTTACTAGTTCTAGACTAATGAATTTTTATTTGGGTATTTTTTATTGCCTATTTTAGAAGATTAATAAAAGGAGGAAAAGTCAAAATGAATTATAAGAATTTAGCAGAAACTATTCTTAAGCATGTTGGCGGAGAAGAGAATATAATATCATTAACACACTGTGCAACAAGATTAAGATTTAATTTAAAGGATGAAAAGAAAGCAGATACAAATACATTAAAAGCTACAAAAGGCGTAATGGGGGTAGTAAGTAGCGGAGGTCAATATCAAGTTATAATTGGAAGTGACGTAGGGAATGTATATAAAGAAGTAATGGAGCTTACAAGTTTAGAAAATAATAATGCTCCAAATGAAAATGAAAAGGATGATAGAAAACCATTAGCAAAGGTAATAGATACAATATCAGGAATCTTTACACCAATACTACCAGCTATTACAGCTGCAGGTATGATGAAGGCTGTACTAGCAATATTAATGACTTTTAATGTGATATCCAAGAATTCTCAATCATATCAAGTAATTAACTTTATGGCAGATTCAGCATTCTATTTTTTACCTATACTACTAGCTAATTCTGCAGCTAAAAAGTTTAAATGTAACCCTTATATGGCAATGTTGATTGGAGGAATTTTACTTCATCCAACATTTGTAAGCATGGTAACTACAGCAAAGGAAAAAGGAGGAGCAATTAGTATATTTGGATTACCTATAAGTTTAAATAGCTATAGCTCAAGTGTATTACCAATTATATTAGCAGTTTGGTTTATGTCTTATGTTGAACCAGTAGCAGATAAGATTTCACCAAAGGCTATAAAGTTTTTCTCAAAACCTTTAATTACAGCACTTATTACTGGTATTGTTACATTAGTAGTTATTGGACCAATAGGATATATTGTTAGTGATAAGATAGGATTAGGAATTAAAACTCTTGAATTATATTGTAGTTGGTTAGTACCAACAATCCTTGGAGGATTAACTCCATTATTAGTTATGACTGGAACACACTATGGACTTATTCCAATAGGAATAAATAATCGTATGACAATGGGATATGATACAGTTATTTATCCAGGTATGTTAGCTTCTAACGTAGCTCAAGGGGGAGCAGCTTTAGCTGTTGCATTTAAGAGTAAAAATGCAGAAATAAAGCAATTAGCTTCATCAGCGGGTATAACAGCAGTTTGTGGTATTACTGAACCAGCATTATATGGTATTAACTTAAGATTTAGAAAGGCACTTTATTCATCTATGATTGGAGGAGCTGTAGGTGGATTATTTTTAGGAATTTTCCGTGTATGTAACTATTCAGGAGGGTCACCAGGATTTTTAACATTACCAAGCTATATTGGTGGAAACACAATGATTAACTTTATATATGCAGTAATTGGAGCTGTAATAAGTGTAGTTGTATCATTTGTAGTTTGTTTAATACTTTATAAGGATCAAGTTGAAAAAAGTGATAATGAAGTAGAAAATAAAATAGAGAATAAAAGTGTATCAGCAGGAAATATGATAACAGTAAAATCACCATTAACAGGTGAAGCAGTATCTTTGAAGAATGTAAATGATCCTGTATTTGCAGATGAGATTATGGGTAAAGGTATAGCTATAATACCAACAGAAGGAAAAGTTGTTTCACCAGTTGAAGGAACAGTAGAGATGGTTTTTGATACAAAGCATGCAGTTGCTCTTAAAGATGAGAATGGAGTTGAAATGATAATCCACATAGGATTAGATACTGTAAAATTAGGTGGAAAGTATTTTAATACACATGTTAAAAAAGGCGATAAAGTAAGTGTTGGTACGTTATTAGTTGATTTTAATATGGAGAAGATTAAGGAAGAAGGCTATGATTGTATAACACCATTTGTTATAACTAATGGAAATGAGTTTGGCGAAATACTTTCTATTGATGATAAAATAGTAACTCAAGGTGAGGATATTATTAAAATAGTTAAATAGTAAATGATTTAGGAGGGAGTGTCTCAAAATAAGATTAGTTTTAATTTTAAAACCGTAAATATAAATAATACATTTATAAGCACTTCATTTTGCTAAGAAGTTCTAAATTTGACTCCATTGAAAATTTTCTACCCAGTAGAGGCGCCATCCATGGCTTCACTACTGGCTCCCCACGTCCTGTGAGGAATTACGAAAATTCCCAATTCCGTCAAATTAAGAACTACTAAAGCTTATTCATATGCTTATTACATATATTTTTTATATTTACTATATTAAAATTAAAGCTATTTTGAGGCATCACCTTCTTTAATGAAAGGAAGGTAAAATATGAGTGGATTAGCAAAGGATTTTTTATGGGGTGGAGCTACAGCTGCTAACCAATGCGAAGGTGGCTATTTAGAAGGTAATAGAGGATTAGGAACTGTGGATGTTATTCCAGCAGGAGTGAATCGCAGAGCTGTTATGCAAGGAAAGATGCATTATAATAATTTACAAGAGGATTCTTATTTCCCATCACATGAAGCAATAGATATGTATCATAACTACAAGGAAGATATAGCATTATTTGCAGAAATGGGCTTTAAATGTTATCGTTTCTCATTTTCATGGTCAAGGATTTTCCCAACAGGAAAGGAACAAGAACCAAATGAAGAAGGTTTAGCATTTTATGAAAAATTTATTGATGAACTATTAAAATATAATATTGAACCAGTAGTTACTATATGTCACTTTGATGTACCTCTTGTATTGGAGCAGGAATATGGTTCATGGAGAAGTAAAAAATTAATAGATGCATATCTTAGATATTGTGAAGCAATATTTAAAAGATTTAATGGAAAAGTAAAGTATTGGATAACTTTTAATGAAATAAATATGCTTATGCATTTACCCTTTATGGGAGCTGGAATAATGTTTAAGGAAGGGGAAAATGAGTTAGAAGTAAAATATCAAGCAGCTCATAATGAATTAGTGGCATCAGCTTTAGCTACAAAATTAGCAAAGGAAATTAATAAAGATAATAAAATAGGATGCATGTTAGCAGCAGGGCAATTTTATCCATATACTTGTAAGCCAGAGGATGTTCTAGAGGCTATGGAGAAAGATAAAAATAATTATTTCTTCATAGATGTACAATCTAGGGGAGAATACCCAGGCTATGCTAAAAAATTCTTAAAGAGAAACAATATAAAAATAGAAATGCAGCCAGAAGATGAGAAGATTTTAAGAGAGAATACTGTTGATTTTATTGCATTTAGTTACTATACTTCAAGACTTGCAAGTAGTGACCCCAATGCAGGAGAAAAATCAGATGGTAATGTAATAACATCATTAAAAAATCCACATTTAAAATCTAGTAAATGGGGATGGCAAATAGATCCAATAGGCCTTAGAATTACAATGAATTCACTTTATGATCGTTATCAAAAACCGCTATTCATTGTGGAAAATGGCTTAGGTGCTGTTGATATTTTAAATGAGGATGGGACTGTAGATGATGATTATAGAATTGCTTATCTTGAAACTCATATAAAAAATATGATTGATGCAGTTGAATTAGATGGTGTTGAACTATTAGGATATACAACTTGGGGATGCATTGATTTAGTTAGTGCATCAACAGGGGAAATGAAAAAGCGATATGGTTTTATATATGTAGATAAGGATAATGATGGTCATGGAACTTTAAAGAGATACAAGAAAAAATCTTTCTATTGGTACAAAAATGTTATTAAAAATAATGGACTATAAATAATTGAAAAAATATATAATATATAAATTTGTAATAGCAATAGGTCAAAAATAAGGGAAGATTAGTAATGTAAAATATTTTAAGATTTACTGAGGCATACTAATATTATAAAGGAGAATGATAGCCATGAAAGTAAAGATAGTATGCCAAAGAGATTATGAAACAAAAGAAGTAGAGCTACCTATGAATGAAGAATCATTATTAAATATTCAAGGGAGTGTACTTGAAAGAGATACATTAGGATATATAGCAGGAGCAGATGTAAAATATTATGATGATGAGGGAAATGAAATAGAAAATGTATTTCTTCTCAATAAGCAGCTACAAAATTAGAAGCTGAAGGAGTAATTTAGGTAAAAGGTATAACTATAATTTAATATAATAAAAAATAGTAGCAGGGGCTACTATTTTTTTTGAGATTTTTTCTATAGTAAGTATAATTTATTATTGTGATAGTATCTACAACTTTCAGGCTTTAATCAGTGGAGTAAGCTTGCTGGGTTCAAAAGTAATACTGCTAATTACATAGATAAAAATCCAATAAGACATAAAATTGTTGTTATTATAGAAAATACTGAAACTATTTTGGTTTCATGCCAGCCATGTAACTCAAATGAGTGATGAATAGGAGCCATTTTAAAAATACGTTTACCAAATAGTTTATAAAATACTATTTGAATTAATGATGATAATGCTTCAATAACATAAATTCCTCCGACAATAATAACAATAAATGGGTTTTTGAGTATCATAGCTATTGTTGCAATAGCACCACCGAGGGCTAAAGAGCCAGTATCCCCCATAATTATTTTAGCGGGATAGCAATTATATCGCAAGAATCCTAATAAAGCTCCTGCTATACAACCGCAACTAATTGATAATGTATAATGACCCATTCCAAAAGATAGAAAAATAAAAAATGTTACTACAAGTAGTGTTATAGAAGTAGCAAGTCCATCTAAACCGTCTGTTAAGTTTAATGCATTAGTTGTTGATACGTAATAAAAAATAATAAAGGGTATGTATAAAATTCTTAAGTCAAATAGTTTTTTAGTAAATGGAAACATAATTATTGAACCAATTGAAGGATTATAGTATGAGTAAATGGCAAAAATACTTGATACAAAAAGTAATAAAATCATTTTTCCTTTTGAAGTTAATCCTTCATTTTTTTTATGTATTTTCTTTAAAGTATCATCAATGAAACCTATCAGTCCAAAAGCAATAAGTGAAGATATTACAAGCAAGAGTTCTTTATTATAATTTTTTATCATAAATAACATTGTTATTATTGATGAAAAAATAAAAATAATACCACCAAATGTAGGAGTTCCAGCCTTTTTTTTATGGCTTATTGGAATTCCATTTTTAATGCTTTGTCCTAGATTTAATTTTTTAAATAATGGGATAAGAAACAAACTAGTAATTGTAGATAATAAAAAACTGAATAATACAGCATATATAATAGTACTCATAGTAAATCCTTTCTAACTTAATATTTCTTAACGTCTATTAAGTTCTTAATAATGTTGTAATTTCTATAGTGTAATTTGTTATAAATATATAGCTTCTAGTCCTTGTATAATACTAAGAAATTAATTCCAAGTTTCATTGCTGCAGCACAGTTTTTAATATAATCATCAATAAATATTGCTTTGATTTTATTTTCGTCAATAATCCTCCTATCAATATGGAATTTCAAAAATTGGATTTGTTTTAGCTAACGTTGATTTTTTATAAGAAAAGGAGAAAAAGTTATTTTAGCTTCATAATTATGGTAATATAGTGATTGAGTTGTAACAATAGATATATATTAGTATCAAAATAAATTGAAAAGTATAGAATATTAAATTGAATATTATTCAAGTAACTTGATTATGAATATAATTTGGAGGGATAATTTTGAAGAATGAGTTATGTAAAATTAGAGAAATAGATGAAAAGGTAAAAGATAGGTTAGAGTATATAAAATCTAATAATGATAGTATGATATGTGATATTAATACAATAAAAGCTTTAAAAAATAATATATATGAAAAAACATCTAAAATATTTATATATAACTTAAAAAAGCTCATTCAGTTAGAAATAACACAAAAAAATCTTGCTAAGAAAATAGGTGTTTCAGAAGATTTACTTTCTAAATACAAATCAGCAGAAGCTTTTCCATCTATAGAAACCTTAATATATATTTGTGAAGTATATAATATAAGCATAGATAAACTTACTTCTATTCCACTAACAGCAGCTGATATGGAAAACTTAGAAAATAATATGGATATTAATACAGATATATTTGAAGATAAATATTATGTTTATTTTTTAGTTACTAATATAGCTAGAGAAGGAGCTATACATGAAGGTATTGTTGAATTTTTCAATGATAATGTAGTATTTAAAATTCTTTCAAATGGCGAAGTTGTTAAGTTATTTAAAGGAGACTACAATACTTTTGATAAGCTTATATTCTTCAATTTACAAAGTACTAATGACGGCATTACATATATAAATATGGTCAAACCTAATGTAAATAAAAATAAATATGTGGGAGGTATAGCTTTGCTTATGTTACCTTCAGATGCAAATAGTAAACCTTGTGCTCAAAAAATTCTCTTCAGTAAAATAAGGGTAGATAGGGAATTGCATTACGAAAGATTAAAAAAACTTTTAAGCTTTTCTTGTCAAGAAACAACTTTTGAACATATAAAATTATCTTCAGTTGAAGATGAGGATGCTTATAATTTTATTAGAAAGTTGATTTAATCCATCAATAGGATTTTAACATGATATTTTACTCTCTTCCTAAGATTAATGCTTTAGGTGAGAGTTATTTTATTATATGAAATTATAAAATTTATTAAATACAATTTTAAATATTGCTATATTATAACAAATAGTTTATAATCAAACGTGTATAAAACATGTTTGAAAATGAGGCGATGAGTTGGATAAATCTAACAATACCAAAAATCAATTAATAGAATCAGTAATGAAATTATTGCAAGAGTGTGACGATGTTTCAGAAATAACATCAAGAAAGATAACAGAAAGAGCAAAAGTAAATTTATCAACAATAAATTATTATTTTGCATCCAAAGATGAATTAATAAATATTGCAGCAAATAAATTAATACGAGATTTTGCCAATGCTTATTTTGAAGATATGAAAAATGATGTAAAGGCACCAAAAGATAAACTTAGATATTTTTTAACTCGTATTAGTGATATAGTTGTTCATTATAAAAAATATACAAAGGAAATGATGCCATATATTTTATTAAAGGGAGAATTTACTGAAACTATTGAAATACTTCCTTTAGTTAAAGAATGCTTTCAAGGAAGTAAAAGTGATGAGGAGTGTAAAATTATTTCATATCAATTAATTTCATTTATGCAATTAGTATTTTACAGAGCAGATGAATTTAAATTCTTTAGTAATATTGATATTAATATTAAAGAAGAAAGAGATAAGCTTATTGATATTCAATTAGATTTATTTTTTAAATAAAGAGTTTTGGGGGGGGATAAATAATGAGTAAAGAATTTAATTTATCTGAATATATGAGTGAAGGTATTGAAAATATAGTAAAGAACGTTTTAAAATCATCTATAAAAAATCCAAAGGAAGCTGCATTTGTAATAAAGTATATGTTAGCAGTAAAGGATGCAAAAAATAAAAGGGATATGTTAGAAAGTAACGGAGAGCATATCTCACCATTTTTAATGGTAAGTATCGCTACTAATTGTAATTTGCATTGTAAGGGCTGTTATGCAAGAGCTAATAAATCATGTGGAGATAACTTAAAAGCTAGTGAGATGTCAGAAAGAAGATGGGGAGAAATCTTTAATGAAGCAAAGGAAGTTGGAATCTCATTTTTATTATTATTAGGGGGAGAACCGTTGATGAGAAGAGGGGTTATTGAAAAAGCTTCTTCTGTTAAAGAAATAGTTTTTCCAATTTTCACAAATGGAACTATGCTAGATGAAAGTTATATAAATTTATTTGATAAAAATAGAAATCTTGTGCCAATGATAAGTATTGAAGGTGATAAGGATCAAACAGATGAAAGAAGAGGAGAAGGAACTTATAATTCAATAATGACTGCAATGAATAGCTTGAATAAAAAGGGGATTTTATTTGGAGGTTCTGTAACCGTAACAACTGAAAATATAATAACTGTTACAAGTAAAGAATTTGTACAGGAGCTTTATAATAAAGGGACAAGAGTATTAATATTTGTAGAGTACGTTCCAGTAAATAACTCTACTAGAAATCTTGCACCTACGGATAAAGAACGTTTAATATTAGAAGAAAAGATAGAAGAATTGAGAAAAGTATTCGAAAACATGGTGTTTTTATCATTCCCTGGTGATGAAAAATATTCAGGTGGATGTTTAGCTGCTGGAAGAGGTTTTTTTCATATAAATGCTAATGGTGGAGCAGAGCCATGTCCATTTTCACCATATTCAGATATTAATTTAAAAGAGTGTAGTTTAAGAGAAGCCTTAAAATCACCATTATTTAAAAAGCTTAAAGATAATGAAATGTTACTTGGAGAACATGATGGTGGATGTTTATTATTTGAAAAAGAAGACCATGTTAAAGAGTTGTTAGGATTGTAATAAAGTGAGAGTGAGCAAATGGTGTTAAAAATACCTATGTTTTCTGAGGGGTGATGAAAAAATATATATACTATGATATAATTTTCCATGCAAATTAAAAGATAGGAATTACCTGTTGCAGCAACTCGGCTCATTTAATGGATACCAAAAAAGAAGAAAATAGATATATTAAGTTTTGTAACTAGAGAAATAGAGAATGTAACATAAAAGATTAAAAGTTAAGGAGGATATGGTTTCCCACACCCTCCTTATAAATTCTGACAATTTATGTTATATAACTTTGCAGCATTCATTATTTCCATAGCAGCCTTTTTGAACTTATCCATTTCCATTGTGAGATTTTTAAATTGGCTATTAGTCTCAAAAGTATGGGTATTTTTTAGTATCTCAATGAATGATAAAGCTTTCATAAAATTATTAGACGCTGGGGTAAGGAGATTCATTGTCCAATAACAGATACTTTCAGGGGAATAACTTTTAGTTACAACAAGGCATTCCATAAATCCATGACATCTAAAATGATAAAATCTACCGTTGCTAAAGTATGAAATAAAATTTGAGAAATCATTGCTTTTATTTAAGGAATCATCTTTTAACAATTCATTTATAATGTTTTCTATAATCATTATTCGTTTACTAAAGTTTTGTAATAATTCCAAAGTATATGTTGAAATTCGATCATAGTGGTGTAATATACAAGGCATCGTCTGTCCTCCAATATTTTATTATTCTATACACTATATGAAGGACATAGACTATTTGGCACTTCTGTATTATTTTCTGCTTAACATACTCTTTTGATAGTTTCCAATTTATTATTTACTATGTTCAGAATAAAATTTCAAAGCTTCTCCAATAAATTTAGATGCATCCTTCCCATATCTTTTATCTACAGCATTCATCCCTTTATTGGTATTTGATAAATAAATATCCGCCATAACAGAGAAAAATCCCTTATAGTCCAATCCCGTATTTCCTTTATAAAATTCATAATTCCTTTTAGTTGTAGCTGCTATTTCAGAAACAATTTGCTGAATTTCCTTTGAAGTAGGATCTTTACTTAAATCATCTGTAAGCTTTTTATATAATATTTCTAATTTAGGCTGCTTATCTTGCAAATAAATTTTAAAGGTTTCTCCAATAAATTTAGCCGCACCTCTTCCGTATTTTTTATCAACCTCTTCTATCCACTTAGGCTCTAGGGAATTGGTCATCATATAGTACCAGGTGTTATCTCCTCTATCCGTTTTAAAAATTTCATAGTCTTTTTTAGCTATATCCGTTATCTCTTTAGCAATTTCTTGAATCTCCTTTGAAGAAGTATCTTTACTTAAGTCGGCTGTAAGTTTTTTATATAGCTCTTTTAATTTAGGATGCTTATCGTAAAGAAAATCATTTTTAAACTCATCATATTTTTCTTTTCTAGTTATTAACGTATCATTGTTTAACTCGTTCCTAACAGCTTCAGCACATTTCTTTATACTTCCATACTGCTTTATAATGTTTTTAGCAATTTTAGTTTCATTAGCTTTCATCTTTTCAATCATTTCATCAAATTTATCTATACTTCCCCAATTCTTAATTACTCTATCCTTATTTTCTTTCTTGAATTCTTCCAATACATTATAATATTCAGCCATATCAAATTCTTTAAAACTCATTGTATTTGCTCCTTTTAAGGTTTTATTTATAAGCTCTATTAAGCCGTCTAATCTTTTGCGTTTTAACATAAGCATCTTTTTTTGATTTTTTAGTGCTTGCATTTTATCAAAGTATGGACTCGACATTATCTCTTTAACATCTTTTAAAGGTATGTCAAGTTCTTTAAAAAATAAAATTTGCTGCAAGGTTTTAAGGGCTCCATCATCATAAAGTCTATATCCTGCTTCTGTAATTTCACTTGGTTTTAATAATCCTATTTCATCATAGTAATGTAGTGCGCGCACACTTATTCCTGCCAAATCCGAAACTTGTTTTACTGTTCTCATTTCTATACCTCAAAGTTTGATTTTAGAGCTATCAATATTATCTAATACTGAGCCGGCTGCGAGTTTTTGCTAATATAGGTAAGCTCTACGTATATATTGCACTACGACGTGGCGTTAGAGTCAACACTTTTTCAAAAAAATTTAATCCTAAAAATCTTTAATATTGCTTAAATATTTATTTATAGCTATTATTGATATTTGGTACGCATAGTTTTTATTCAACTGAGGATCCTGATAATGAAGGTAGAACTCTTAATTTAGGAGAGACAGTTATTCTTCAAGAAGAAATAAATAGATTTATATCTATTTTAAGAAAAAAGGGAATATTAGTTACTGCACTTCATAATCATTGGCTATTTGATGAACCAAGGTTAATTCCAGGTGCCTTTTATAAAAAAGAATTAACGTATTGATAATTAGAATGATTAAAAACAATTCCATAGTTAATACTAATTGTGGAGGTGTTAGCATGTCTGAGTTAGAGGATTTATTAAAAGATATAGAGATATTAAGAACGCAATTAGAGCGTTTAATAAATGAAAAGCAAGGGAACTTAGTTGATCCTGAAGTAGTAACTTCGAGTAAGATATTAAATGCAGCATTAAATCAGTATAATAAGCTTATTGATGAAAAGTTAAAAGAGAAATAAGCCATTAATAGGACTCAGTGTGTTGATTTTTAGTGATTTCAATATACATGAACTTTCCATATGGAATTTATGGCTTGTAGTATCATTTCTGCTGATGTTATTCTATGAAATTTGTTGGATTAGATATTTTAGGAACAAACATACTGAAGAAAATTTTTATAGTAGTTTTTATTGGATTACAATACCTCTTGCAAGTTTACACGTTATGGCTTTTTTATTATTAGATACTTAAAGGAATTTTTTAACATTTTCACAATATTAATATAGTGGCTTCCCAATAAGTTAAACATAGATAGCCTTACTTAAAGAAAAGAACCCTAATAAATAGGGTTCTTTTTATATGGAGTTTTCTATATATTGGTGTATTGTCTTGGTAGATGCTATAGATAACTTAAGATTAGAAATTGAAACTCTTAAATCATTGCTAATGTGGCTAAGAACAGAACTTAAGAATACGTAATTTGATTACTAGATGACATAAGTACTTAAATAAGAGGTGCAAACAATGTTCTTTGAGAATTGAATAATAGGGTGTGAAAAAGTAGAATTACTTCACATTTATTTAGAAAGGCAATTATCTTTACTAATAAAAATTATGATATAATTACCTCTAGTAAAGTAAAAGTAGTAATTCAAATAAAATATATCCAAGAAGTAATGCCCACCAAACTATATATTTTGAACAAAATTATATAAGCAGTAGTAGAAAAAACACTTAGTAAGGAAGTTGTTCAAGTAAGTAAAAATAAGAATGTAGTAGAAAAGAGAGGTACTAGCAATGAATACATCATCATCAATAACAGAATTTGTAGGAACGGCAATTGGAGATACCATTGGCTTAGTCATAGCTAATGTTGATTGTTTTCTTCATGAAAAAATGGGATTAGATAAAAAATATCGGTCTCTAGGAATAATTAGTGGAAGAACAGGTGCAGGACCACATATTATGGCAGCAGATGAGGCTGTAAAAGCTACTAATACAGAAGTAGTAAAGATTGAAATGCCAAGAGATACAAAGGGTGGGGCAGGGCATGGTTGCTTAATCATTCTGGCAGCAGAAGACGTAACAGATGCAAGAAGAGCAGTAGAAGTTGTTCTTAAGGAATTAGATAGAACTTTTGGGGATGTTTATACATGTGATTCAGGGCACTTGGAGCTTTCATATACTGCAAGAGCAAGCTTGGCATCAGAAAAAGCATTTGGTGCTCCACTTGGAAAAGCTTTTGCGATAATTGCTGGTGCTCCAGCTGGTATCGGTTTAGTAATGGCAGATACAGCAATGAAAACTGCAAATATTGAGATGGTAACATATGCAAGTCCAGATGCAGGAACAGCACACACAAACGAAGTAATTATAACAGTTACTGGAGATTCAGATGCTGTTAGAGAATCAGTAATAGCTGCAAGAAAAATTGGTTTGTCTTTATTGAAAGCAATGGGGCAAGAGGCTCAATCTGCTACTAAACCATATATTTAGCAGATGATTTATTAATCTGTTTTTTTCTTATTAAATGATCTAACTATAAACAGAGTTCTTGGCTTCAGAGGGAGTTTTTACTCCCACTGAAGCTTATTAACAGAATTCTTAGGAGTTTTACTCCTTAGAAGTCGTTATCCTTTAGGGGAAATCGTTATCCAGGGACGTAACTGCTCTTTACTCCCACTTTGAAGAAGATGGGAGTATTAGAGCGGGTAGTCATCGGATAAAAAGCCAATAATTTATTTGAGCACCGTATTATTCAAATCTGAATTTTACGGTGCTTTTACGTCATAGAAAAAATACCCTATAAATAGCAGAAAATATCAGGCATAAATTTTTTAGAAATGATAACTTTATATTACAAAATAAAGTTAAGGAGAAAAGTATTTATGAAAAACTTAAAAGCTTGTTATTATGAATTAGAAGGTACAAATTATGAAGTAGGTAAATTATTAGGAGAAAAAATGAAAGCTACGCCACAGTGTCTAGAGATGCAAGAAATCCAAAAGTATCCTTTCTCAAAAGAGGAACAAATACAAATTATAAAAATGTTTGATGAATATTGCCCAGGAATTAATGAAGAAATTCAAGGTTTTACAGATGTATTGGGACTTGATAAATTTCAAGCATTATATTATGCAATGTCATTTCTTAAACCAGGCTGTAGTCAAATGGCTATATTGCCTCAAAAGACTAAAAACAATCATGTATTATTAGCTAGAAATTATGAATTTAACGATGAAATGGAAGAACTTATTTTATGTACTACTAAAATTAAAGGAAAATATGCTCATATAGGTACATCTATGGTTCAATTTGGTAGAGGAGATGGGATGAATGAATGTGGGCTTGGAGTTAGTCAAACATCGACAGGTATACCAGTAGCTAATAATATTGAAGGGGCTAGGAAACCTGCAATTGTGGGATTACAATTTTGGGCAGTTATAAGATCAGTATTAGAAAATTGTAAGGATGTTAATGAAGCTATAAAATATGTTCAGAGTGTACCAATAGCATATAATATAAATCTTATGGTTGCTGATAAAATGGGAAATGCAGCTCTAATTGAAAGTTTAGATGGCAAAAAAGCAATTAAACGTATTTCAGCTAATACAAAAGAACAATTTCTATGCTCTACAAATCATATTCATTTTGAGGAATTGAAGAAATATGACCCTAAGAGTATGAAAAACTCAGTAGTACGATATAATTTAATTAATAAATATTTAAATAGTAAAGAAATAGTTACACAGGACAATCTTAAATCATTGTTATCTACCATGTATCCAGAAGGATTGTGTTGCCATTATTATGAAGATTTTTTTGGCACACTAAGGGGGATGGTATTTGATTTAAATGATGGAACTGCAGATGTATGTTTTGGATCAACAGCTTTAAATGATTGGCATACCTTTAAAATAGACAATGGGAAAAAATATTTAGAGTATCCAGCAAAAATTATAAAGTATAGAGCACCAAAAGATTTTTATGAATTAATATAAGAAGTTAAAAAGGGGGCTAAGCTAGCCAGTGATGTGAAGTATATAATCAAGAAAGGATTTTGTGATGTATCATGGATTATATTAAATCATTAGAAAAAGCAATTATGTACATTGAGAAAAATTTGGATGAAGATTTAAAAACGGAGGATGTAGCAAAGTCTATTGGTTATTCTTACTATCATTTCACTCGTTTATTTGAAGGATTGTTAGGTGAAACTATTGGAAATTATATACGAAAAAGAAGAATTACAAAAGCAGCGCAAGATTTAATATATACAGATAAAAAAATTATAGATATAGCATTAGATTTTCAATTTAAATCACCAGAAGCATTTGCAAGAGCATTTAAAAAAATATATGATATTAGCCCCACTGAATATAGAAAAAATAGAATTGATGTACTTAAGGGTAATAAGAAATATATAGATAATGAGAGATTAAAGCATATTTTAAATAATATTACCATTCAGCCAGTAATTAAAGATGTACCTGAAGTTAAAGTTATAGGGATAAAAGGAAAGACTTCACTGAAAAATAATCTATTGCCTGATTTATGGAATGCCTTCAATAAGAGTAGTTCAAAAATAATAAATAAGACTAAACCACTTAAATATTATGGAATTTGTGAAAATGATAGGCCTAATAATCAATTCGGTGAAAATGTAGCATACAGTGAAATTGTTGGCATAGAAGGTACCTCTTTTGAATATATACCAGAAGGAATGATAGCTAAAGTTATTCCACAGGGGAAATATGTAGTGTTTACTCATAATGGAAGTATAGATAAATTACAGGAAACTTATGAGTATATTTGGGGAACCTGGATTCCTTTTTCTAAGGTAGAGCTTGATATGAGAGAGGATTTTGAATTATATGATGAAAGGTTTAAAGGAGCAGATAATCATTTATCAGAGATTGATATTTATATTCCTATAAAATAGAGCATGATACTTGAGAGCAAAGTTTTTAAGGATTGCAATTAGGTTAAAAAATTTGATGTTTTTAGGTATAACTCTTTAATAATGTAGATATAAGAAAAAGGGGGATGGTTTAATAAAACATCCCTTTTTATATTATTTATTTTGTTGCTGGAATATTTCTTGTATGGCAATGAATTCCTCCACCATATAGATTAAGTGCTAATGTATTAACTTGTACAATGCGATGATTTGGGAAAGCAGTTTTTAAAACATTTAGTGCTTTTTCATCTTTTTCTTTGATTAACTCTGACATTCCTTCTTCGTAATACTTTTGAGCTATTACTACATTATTTGCAATTAAGAAATTGCAATAACTTAGTGCTGGTAATACGTTTATAGAATCATCTGGAAAGGGTGTTCCATTTAGCAATATCCCATTCATATCTTCTTTTGCTTCACTCCAATGGTTATAGGCATCATCCTTTGGATATAGATCAACATATATTGGTTCAGGAACAGGCATTTTAAGGATTTTGAAAGGCTTTCCATCAGAGTTTTTGGCAGCTTTCACAGCTTCAAAGTCTTTGTCTAATCGTTCTTTGTTTAATGCATGAAGTTTACTATTTAAAGCTTCTTCATCAGAAACATATGCCATTAAAATTGTATCCTGGCTAACAAACCTACAAATTTCATCAATGTGTCCGTTAGCAGAGGCTGAACGAAAAGAATTAAATGTATTATCAGAAGATGGGATTGGTCCACAATATGAGTATTCATCATCATAGGAGCATTGCGGAAGCCAGATAATTTGGTCTAAATTAAATACTTTTTTTAGCTCTTTTTCTACTTCAGCAATAGTTTTATTAGGATTACGTTTATCCACCTCAGTTTCTTGTATAGCCATCATAACGCCACGACCATTAAACTCATGATCTCCACCTTCACTAATTAGATTAGAGTATCTTGTATTTTTTATTCCAACACTTTCTGCGTGGAATTTACTAAAGCCATATAAAAGCTTAGAAAGCTCATCTTCTTCAGAATAATATCCATACATGTCAAAATGAAAATCAACTCTAGCACGGTTTCCCTTGTTACTTATCATTATTTCAGCACCAAAATCACGAGGATATACGATGCTTGAAGGAAATATTACAAATTTGATTAAGGTTATGTCAATGCCTTCATTAGTTAGTACTTTTTGTGCACGATTTTGTACATCCATATCAAAGCAACAAATAATTACTTTTATTTCTTCAATGAGAGCCTGAACTATTTGAACACTTACAATATCATTATTTAGCTTGCTAGTTGCATAAGCACTTTGGGGCCATATAAGCATTACAGATTCTTGTTTTTCAAATTCTCCTACAGTTCTATATATTTCCATATCAACATCTCCTTTGTAATTTTATTATTGCAATTTATATAATTAAGATGCATTATAAAGTATGGAGTTACTCAATAGTCAAGGAGGGGGTCTATATAGATAGAAAAAATTTTAGAACTTTTACAACTGGTGAATTTGCAAAGAGATTTGGAGTTAAAAAAGATACACTATTCTACTATGATAAAATAGGTTTATTTAAACCAGCAGGAATAAATGATAATGGATACCGTTACTATACAATACCACAGTTCGATATTTTTTGGGTAATTCAGTCTTTAAGAGATCTTAATTTTCCCTTAAAATCATTAGACAATTATCTCAAGGCACCATCACCGCAGGATTTAATTGAATTATCAAAGAATCAGCTTAATAAAGTAGATGAGGAAATTGAAAAATTAATACAAATTCGTTCCATTCTTAATAGGATTGTCCGTCAATCAGAGGAAGCTTTAAATGCCCCTCTAGATAAAATTATACTTATGGATATTGAAGAAGAACCTATATTATACAGCGATAAAAATCCTTTGAAAAGTGATACGAGCAATGAAGAATGGTCTGATTATTATGAAGAATTTTTTAAGAAAACAGAACTAAAGGGACCTGCATTTATTGGCTCTGTTATTGATAGAAATGATCTGCTTTCAGGTAGGTTTGGCAGAATTGACAGGTTATTTGTTCGCATGGATAAACCAGATGCTACCATAAAACCAGCAGGGTTATATGCAGTAACTTATTATAGGGGTTCTTATGAATCAATAGTAGATTTTTATAAGGGATTTATGAGAAAAATTAAAGAACAAGGGCTTACCATATGTGGTGATGCCTATGAAGAATATTTACTTAATATATTAGCGACACAAAATAGTAGGGATTTTGTAACAAAAATTAGTGTTGCAGTAAAAAAATAAAATATTACTATTACGCTAAATACTAAAGAAAATAAAGATTAATCAATGAAAAAATTAAAATAGAGCCAGTACACTGAGAGTTATCCTCAGTGTACTGGTATTTTATTTGATACTATAAAATGCTTGCTTTTTTATAGTTTTTGCACTACCAAGCATTATAGTTTATTTATACAATTCAGTTTATTATTTCTATCCAACAATTGGACATAAAGGAACTCTAACTAAAACGAGTTCATCTGTTGTGCGAGTTTCAACGTCAAATACTAAAAATACATTTCGGCCAAATAAAAATGCGCAAATAAGATTTACTTCTCTTCCAGGTGCTGGAGTTGGAATTTCATCTGGACCTACTATTTCGCAACGACCAACTGATCTTATTAAGTCTGCTGCTTGAGCAGGTGTTATTCTTATTATAAGCACTTCTTCTATATCTTCACCAGGTACCTCTACTTCTATTTCAACAAGCAATACAAAAACATTAGGAGCTAACTCAGCAACGCATGCTGCTCCAATTGAAATAGGATCATCGTGACATTTTTTGTGATTATCGGTTATATTTTGATATTCTTGACAGCTTTCATCATTATCAATTATTTGATATTCTGGTGCATTCACTATATTCACCATCCAATTTTATATTAGAGATAGAGGGCATGTCCCTATCTCTAATATATAATATTCTATATTAAAAAGAATGTTACTACTTCTTATGCAAAAAATAAGATTTTTTTTATAAATTACTATATTTAGAAGTTAATTGGAACTAATGGTTTTTTACGCTTGAAAATTAATATTTTGAAAATGGAGCAATATAGTATCTCTATGTTATAATTTACGGAAAGATTAGCATATTTTACAAAAGGAGAATTGGTCATGGAGAAAAGTTTATCAGAAATGTCACTTGAAGAATTATGGATTATATTCCCAATAATATTGGAAGAACATAATCCTATGTGGAAAGAGTGGTATTTAGAAGAAGATAAGTTAATTATCGGTAGCATTGGAAATGATAATATAGAACGAATAAATCATATTGGAAGTACTTCTGTTAATGGATTGATTGCAAAGCCAACAATAGATATATTGCTTGAAATAACAAAGGACTGTGATTTAAAGTTTTTAGTAAATGTGTTGGAGCACAATGGATATATTTTTGAAAAGCAACCACAGAAACCAGTGCCACATATGATGTTTATGAAAGGTTATACAGAGAAGGGGTTTGCTGAAAAGGTATTTCATCTTCATGTAAGGTATTTAGATGATTGGAATGAATTATATTTTAGAGATTATTTGCAATCACATACAGATATTTCTCAAAAGTATGGAAAATTAAAAATGAGTCTTAAGGATAAATATGAACATGATAGAGATGGATATACTGAAGCAAAAACGGAGTTTATTAGAAAATATACTACTATTGCAAAAATAGAATTTAAGAATAAATACAGCCCAAGAAAATAAAAAATAAATATTTACCCTCATTTAACTATATTAATTTGTGTTAACTGAGGGTAGTGTCTAGTACCTATAAATGCATAAGATTATACTATTGTAACTGTTGTACCTATAGGAACAAGGTTACTTAACTCAATAACTTGATTATTAAACATTCTTATACATCCGTTAGAAACGCTTTTCCCAATTGAAGAAGGATTGTTTGTACCATGGACTCCATAGTCCCCATAAGGTATATTCAAGCCTAACCATCTTGCACCAAAAGGACCACCTGGGTTTATGGCACGATTAATTATTTTAAAAGTCCCTTTAGGTGTTGGGGTAGAGGGCTTTCCAACGGCAACTTTATAAGTTTTGTAAACATTATTGTCTCTAAATAAAGTAAGAGTGTGAGCTTTCGTATTTATCACTATACGATAGATCGCTCTGTAAAATTGAGTATATGGATATAGATAATAAAACATTGATCATGTCTCCTAATATAACTATATAAATATGATATTCGTAGTTACATTATTTGTGAAAAAATTACGTAATAAATAGGAGTTACAAATTGAAAAAGATAGAAAAGGCTTTAATTGATTATATGCTAACAATTCAATGAAGAAGAGGATAAGCATATTTAATGGATAAAAAACTATATGCAAAATACAGAGGATAGATTATAGAGATATTTTATAGATACAAAAAAATAGTGAAGCTAGAAAATAGATGCAGTTACAATATAATTTTATAAAAATTGTAGCAGCATCTATTTTCTTAATCACATAACATTATTTATATGCATATGTTTACCTATTCATCCACCATGGCCACATGAAAGGATGGAAAAAATGATGATGGATGTGATGGTGCATGTGGTGACGACGATGAGGACGGTGATCATCGTGAGCATGAGGAGAACGCACTAATTCATAATCGTCAAATTCCTCATTATAATCATCATAATTATCATTATCATATTCTACATTTGTAGGCATAGCTTGAGGAGTACACATTAAAGGATCATACATCATTGGAGAAAAGTCCATGTATGGATAATTATAAGATTCATTATAAAAGTTTTCATCAAAATTTTTATTAGAAGACTCAACATCATCCTTATTTATACTTTGATTATCATTTCTGTAATACATATATACCTCCATAAATTTTAATTACATTAATATGATATGAATGTATAAAAAAAAGGTTACAAAATTGAAAAGAGATTAAGTAGAGCAGAAATACAGAAAAATACTTGGCGTTTTAATCCAAGTGTTTTTTAAAAAAGGGGCGTTATATAAATATAAACAAATAGATATAATTATTATAAAGGCAACTTCATATGAAATCATATAAAGTTGCCATATATTATACTAAATTAACATTCTTCAAATATAGGAGCTTCAATTAGTGTTGCAAAAATAAACTCATGCCTATGGCCGTCATTAAGAGTTGTAACACCAGATACAAAGTGCACGTGTCTACCTTCGCCTACAGGTATTGCAGGACCAGTAGTAACATCTATCATGTGAAAGTGATCGAAGAAATCTGTATTTGTCTTTATATTGTGCACATGACTGTTACCTCTTTTTATAGCTTCACCACTAACACCAGCAAAACGATGATTGTGAACATCTTCTGGATCATCAACCTCAGCTAATCGAGTGCTACCTAAGAATTCATGAACGTGGAATTGCCTTTCTTCACAGTAAGACATATACTCACCTCCTTATCTTGGAGTAGTATATAATATAATATGTAGATTGATTAATTATTGATACTATATTTTCATATTATTTAAGTTAAAATTAATAATTCATTACAATGAAGAGGCGAGTGGTATTATTTTACTTATATGGGTTAAGTTCTTTGAATTATTTATCGATGATAATTATATACTAAATAATCATGTTAGAGAGGTGTAAAAATGAGTTGCAATATAAACAATGCTTGTAGTAGAAAACCTCATGATTCTTTTATAATTTCAAAACATCAAAGTAAGGAAAAAGATACAGAGGAATCACAAAAGAAGAAACAAGTTGTATCAGAAAGACAAGGAAATTATTATTGTACTTATATGGTAGATGAGGAAGGAAAGAAAGTTTTAATAAATAAAGTTCCTGTCGAGGAAGCAGAAGAACAAAATGGATTACTAAGTTCAAATAAATCTAATAACAAAAAATCCTTAATCTATAATTCAGCAAAAAACACTAATACGGACTTTGGGTACAAACAGCAAATGAACATGGAAGCCACATATAGAAAGAATCAACAAGAAATAATGAAGAATGTAGGTAGTCCAATCAATTCAAATAAATATTATGGTTATTAATAGCACATATTTTTTTCGAAATAACTGAAAAAAATAAACAATTTATAAAACACTGTAAAGTTCAAGTTTGAATAATATGGTGCTTTTATGTTAAACTAACTTATTATATTTATATAGTAAGCTAGTTTTTATTATTTAAATAGAGAAATCCAATATCTTTGTGTAATTCTTTCACCTTTTGAAATTTCATTTTCAAGAACATCGCCATTGTAGATAATAGTTTTTGCTGATGCAATATTTTCTTTGCTACAAGTAATTAGTGCTTTTTTCATATTCATATCTTCGCATTTTTCTAAAGCTAAATTAAGCATTTCTTTTGCATATCCTTTTCTTCGTTCAGATTTTCTTATACTATATCTAATGTGTCCACCAAATTGAAATAAACAGTCATTTAGTTTATGACGGATATCGATCATACCAATTAATTTTAGAGTTCTAATAAAAACCTCCTCATGATTAAAAAATATTAATAATGTTTAATAACTTAATTGTATAGAGGTCCCTGTGGCATGTAAATAAGTTATAAACATAATTTATTTTAATACCTTTCTAAAAAGTAGAATCATATGGAGTAATATTAAATATGAGGAATAATATGTATTAAATTCATTAAGTTGTATAAAAAAATAACGAAAATAATGTCAAGAAGCTTAGTTATATTATAAAAAGATGAAATAGGGGGACTAAGAATGAAAAAAATAAATACATTCTTTATGAGTTTATGTTTTATATTATTTTTTAGCACTGCTGTTGCAGCAGCAGGTACTGTATTAGATGAAGTAGAGCCAAATAATTCACCGGAACAAGCTCAGATGGTGGAAAAGAATAATGTTAATCCAAGTGGCGTTGTTAAGGGAGATTATACCGGACAATTTGTTGCAGCAGGAAAAATTTCAGATAAATCAGATGAAGATTGGTATAAAGTGTTATTAACTGAAAATAATAGTATTTTACTTACAGTTTATAGTGCACAACTTAATGATACTGGTATATTTGATATTTATGATGAAAATATGAATCGTATTAAGAGTATAAATCATCACCAAGACGTTATGGTGTTTGGAGAAAGTGCATATAAAGTTGTAATTCCTAAGACTGGCAATTATTATATTAAAGTAACTTCACCTTTACGCTCTGGAGAGTATAGATTTTCTATAGGTGGTCCAAATTACAAACGTGGAGATTATACTTACAAAGCTAAAAATTCTTGTACTTTAACTCCAAATAAAAAATCAGTACAAGCAACATATGATCTTAGTAGTATAAGTTCTATACCTAATGAAGCAATAGTTCACTATATTTCTATAAGTGGAAGAAAGGAAAATAGAGCTACTAGTGAATATAGAAGTATCAAGTTAGAAAGCGATCGTAACTGGACTTCTACAGCAATGTATAATTATTATGCAGATATTCCAGTTATAAGTAATAAAATTCTTAAGAATAAATGGATGTTTAAACTTGAAGGAAATGTATCAAAGTATACTGAATATTATAGTTTAACACCTGAAATTACATTTAAATATATATATCCTGTATTACCTAAATAAGCATTAAAAAGGTTTAAGGTAATTAAAAAATATAACTAAGCTTTTTAACAATAAGTAAGGGGAATATTTACAAATAAAGGAGCGAAATAATGAGATTAAATAATTATATGAAAAATTATGCAGACCTGCTATTAAAATCAAATAGAAGT
>NZ_BAAAAP010000023.1:0-57646 GCF_054768215.1 Clostridium sp. CTA-1 | reverse complement strand
GGATAGATATGATCTTAAATAAAATATGTACTAAAAATAACAAATAATAATTATTATTTAATAATAAGTATTGACAAAATTTTCTTTATAAGTTAGAATATAATTGTAATTAAAAATTAATTTTAAGCTATTAAATTGTTTATTAAATTATATGAACTGTTGATAATATAACATAATATATAAATATATAAATATATAAATATATAGGAGGGTTTTTTATGAAATCATTAAGAGGTACAAAGACAGCAGAAAACTTATTAAAATCTTTTGCAGGGGAATCCCAGGCTAGAGGAAGATATACTTATTATGCTAGTGTAGCTAGAAAAGAAGGTTTTATACAAATCTCAAACATTTTTATAGAAACAGCAGAACAAGAAAGGGAACACGCAAAAAGATTTTATAAATTTTTAAAGGAAGATCTTCAAGGTGATGCTATTGAAATTACTGCTTCATATCCAGTTGCATTATATGATAATACTGCAGATAACTTAAAGGCAGCAGCTTCTGGTGAAAATGAAGAATGGACAGAGTTATATCCATCATTTGCAAAGGTAGCAAGAGAAGAAGGTTTCCAAGAAATTGCAGTGGCTTATGATATGATATCAAAAGTAGAAAAAGAACATGAAAAAAGATATCTTAAATTATTAGAAAATGTAGAAAATGATAAAGTATTTAAAAAAGATGAAAAAGTACTTTGGAAATGTAGTAATTGTGGATTTATCTATGAAGGAACTGCAGCACCAGAGAAATGCCCATCATGTTTGCATCCAAAATCTTATTTTGAAATAGCCTGTGAAAACTATTAATATATAAATATTTAGTGATATAAGTTATTTTAAAGGCTCAGTTAGTAAATTTTTATAGAACTATAGATTTTTATATTAAATACAAAAAGCTATGAAACAGAGGGATAACACCTTAATTTCATAGCTTTTATTTTACAATGAATCAAGTAATATTTAATAAAATACATCTTTAAATAGTGTTATGTTCTATATCTAAAATTTATAAATGATTTATTAGCATTTTTTCGTCTTATACATAATATAGATATGATGTAGTTAAAACTAAAAAATTATTGTGTTTAGGAGGAACGTTAAAATGAAAAAGATTATGGCGTTGGTAATTTCATCGGCTATAGTATTAGGAGGAAAGGGTGTAGTAGGAGCAAAAGGAGATTATAATGTAAATAGAATAGGTGGAGAAAATAGATATGAAACATCAATAAATATAGCTAAGCATTATAATAGTGAAAAGTTTGAAAATGTAATCATAGCGAATGGAAATAATTTTCCTGATGCTTTGGCTGGATCTGCGCTTTCAAAAAAATTAAATGCACCAATATTGTTAATTGATGAGAATATAAATTCTAGTAGAGAAACTATTAATCTTATAAAAAGTAAACTTGTTAAAAATGGTTCCATATATATATTAGGAGGAGAAGGGGCCGTTGATAGGGTATATGAAGATTGGCTTAAAGATCTTGGATATAAAAATATTAAAAGGTTAGGTGGAATAAATAGATTTGCTACAAATAAAAGTGTTGTAAAATCATTAGATGTAGAAAAGGGAAGTCCAATAGTTATTGTTAATGGTTTTGGATTTGCAGATGCTTTAAGTGTGTCTAGTCCTGCAGCGTCAAAGGGATATCCAATTTTTATGAGTAATTCAGATAAGTTACCTAATGAGATAAAGGATATAATAAAGGATATATCACCTACTAAAGCTTTTATAATAGGTGGAGAAGGTGTAATAGGAAATAGTATTGTGGATGAATTAAAAAATATTGTACCATCATTAAATAAAGATGATATAGAAAGGGTTGATGGTAAAAATAGATATGAAACATCTTTAAATGTATGCAGGAAGTTTAATTTGTCATCAGATACTGCTGTCATTACCAGTGGAGAGAATTTTCCAGATGCTTTATCAGGAAGTGCTTTAGCTTCTAAGATGGATGCTCCTATAATATTAACAGATGGTGTTAATGTATCACAGCAAAAGGAATATTTAGATGATAATAATTATAAAAACCTTATTTTGTTAGGGGGAACAGGAGTTATAAATACTGAATCACAGCGTATATTAGAAAACAAACCAGTTATTTCAGATAAAGATGCTAAAAACTTGCTATTTAATGGAGATGAAGAATTTAAGAAAATGCTTAAAATAGAAGTTCATAAAGAATCTTATATAGATTTAGCTGGAATAAGCTATGCTCCAGTGAAGGATGATCTAAGTAAATATGATTCTATATATGATTACTTAAATAAAAATTTTAAGCTTAACACTTATTATACAGAAAATTTTATAAAAAACATGATAAGCTTTGCATTTAAAAATATAGATGGACAATGCTATATGAGATATGGAAATCCTGAACCAAGGCTTATTGTTAAGAATGCTAAAATTATAGAAAAAAAATATGATGGAAATAAAGTTTATGTTTCTCTAAAAGGTTATTATCATGGTCAAAAAGACATAAGTACTTCAAAAGCTACATTGATATATGATGGAACTAAATGGGTTATAGATGAGTTTGATAATTGGTATTAGGTTAATTTATAAATAAATTTTAAATGTAAAAGGCTATGGAATATATGTTTATACCTTAATTTCATAGCTTTTATTTATAATTATAGATGATGTTTATGTTTAAAAATTATTAAAAAAATAAGCTTAAATCTTATTTAATTTAAGATTTAAGCTTATTTTTAAGTTCTTTTGTTTTCTATTATTTTAATTTAATGATATTGTCTTCTCCAGCTTTAACATGGTTGCCAAGTTTAGCAATTTCTAATTTTTGATCATCAGTTAAATTAGTAAATATTATTGGAGTTATTATTGAAGGAACTTTATCCTTAATTTTATCAATATCTACCTTTAATATTGGATCTCCTGCTTTAACTTTAGCATCTTGTTCTACTAAGGCTTCTAAGCCTTCACCTTTAAGATTAACTGTATCTATTCCAAAGTGAATCAAAAGCTCAAGTCCGTTTTCTGCTGTTATTCCTATAGCGTGTTTAGTTGGAAATACTGTAGTTATTATACCATCTACAGGTGATAATACAGTTCCATTTTTAGGTTCTATAGCAAATCCATCACCCATCATTTTTTGAGAGAAAACTTCATCTGGAACATCAGTTATAGAAAGTATTTTCCCTTCTATTGGAGATACAAATTTATCTTTAGAAGAAACTTTTACAGTTTCTTTTTTAGGTTCTTCTATCTTAACATCTTTAGTTACAGTTTTTCCGGATATAACATCTTTAATTTGCTCTTTTAACTGATCAGATTTTGGTCCAAAGATAACTTGTATATTATTACCAACTACCATAACTCCAGAAGCGCCTAATGATTTAAGTTCTTCTTTATTTACTTTATCAATACTATTAACACTTACTCTAAGACGAGTTATGCAAGCATCTAAGTTAGCTAAATTTTCTTTTCCACCTAAAGCTTCTAATACTTTAGCCGCTAAAGAGCCTTCAGAAGAATGGCTTACATTTTCAGTATTTGTATCATCTTCACGACCAGGAGTTTTTAGGTTCCATTTTCTTATAGCGAATCTAAATCCAAAATAATAAATTACGGAGAAAGCTAAACCTACAGGAATTACAAGCCACCATTTAGTTCTGTTTGGAACTACACCAAATAGGATAAAATCTATAACTCCCCCGGAGAATGTCATACCTATTTTAATGTTTAGTATGTGCATTGTCATGAAGGATAAACCTGCAAATAAACAATGTATTGCAAATAATGCCGGTGCAACAAATAAAAATGAGAATTCAATTGGTTCTGTAATACCTGTTAAGAATGCAGTTAGAGCAGCAGAGGCCATTATACCACCAACAAGTTTTTTCTTTTCAGGTTTAGCCTCTTGATATATAGCTAAAGCTGCTGCTGGAAGTCCAAACATCATGAATGGGAATTTACCAGTCATAAAAGTACCAGCTGTAAATGGAACAGCATCTTTTAATTGAGCAAAGAATATAGTTTGATCACCGTTTACTAATTGACCAGCTTTATTCACATATTCACCGAATTGATACCAGAATGGGTTATAGAATATATGATGTAATCCAAATGGAATTAATGCTCTTTCAATAACACCAAACACAAAAGCCGCTAAAGTTTTATTAGCATCTATCATATTATGAGAAAAGGTATTTAATCCACTCTGAATTGGTGGCCATATAAATACCATTATTAAACCTACAAAAATTGCAAAAGTTGCTGTTACTATCGGTACGAATCTTTTACCTGCAAAGAAGCCTAAATAAGAAGGTAATTCTATATTGTAATATTTCTTATATAATTGAGCCGCAATAATACCCATTATAATACCGCCAAATACTCCAGTTTGGAGAGTTGGTATACCTAAAACACTTGCAAATTCAGGGTGAGATTTACCTATTAATCCTGGAGTTATACCAGTTACAACACCCATAGTAACATTCATAATTAAGAATCCAACTATAGCTGCAAGTCCAGCAACACCTTCACCACCAGCGAGTCCTACTGCGACACCTACTGCAAATAATAGAGCTAGATTAGCAAAAACTATATTACCAGATTGCTCCATAACTTTTGCGAAACCTTGAAAAACAGGGGAATTTAATGCTGGAGCTAGTTTTAAAAAAGCTTCGTTTTGAAACATATTACCAAAAGCCAATAAAATACCAGCAGCAGGCAATAATGCTACAGGAAGCATTAAAGCTTTACCAACTTGTTGTAAAATACCAAATGATTTTTTAAACATAAATAAGTTCTCCTTTCATATCATACAATAAATTTATTTTATTAATAATATTGTTTACTAAAATACAAAAGGCATGAGCAAAACTTTAAATAAGATTAAAAAGTGTAGAATACACCTATAGTAATCTTAAATATTAAAGTCTCACTCATGCCTGATCGAATCAGTAACACGTAAACTTAACTATTAAATTTATATATACTATATCATATATTTTTTTTATTATCAATATAAGTTTTAAAAAATATATATAAAAATTAAAATGTAATTAATAATTTTTTAAATTTTTATGTATTTAGACAATATGAGAATATTCAAAAAAACAATAAAGCATAAAAATATATTGTTTTATAATAATGGTTGTTTTTTAAAATAATTATAAGTGTTTAAAAATACCATTATTGCGCATAATAATGGTAATTGAAATATTAAAATCCAAAGGAGGATAATTTATGAGAGTACCAAACCATATTGGTATAATTCCAGATGGAAATAGAAGATGGGCTAATAATAAGGGAATGGAAAAGCAGTGTGGATATGATTTTGGTCTAAATCCAGGGCTTATGCTATTTAGACTTTGCAGAGCAGCGGGAATAAATGAGATTACATATTATGGTTTCACTACAGATAATACTAAAAGACCTAAAGTACAAAGAGAATCTTTTACAAAGGCCTGTATTGAAGCAGTAGAAATGTTATGTAATGAAGATGCTTCACTACTTGTAGTAGGAAATACAGAATCACCAATGTTTCCGAAAGAACTTCTTCCCTATACAAAGAAAAGAAAAGTATTCAAAGAAGGTGGGATAAAAGTAAATTTCCTTGTAAATTATGGTTGGGAGTGGGATCTTGAAGCTTTAGAAAATAATAATTTAAGTAGTAGAAATAAAATAAATAAACATATAAAATCCACGGATATATCAAGGGTAGATTTAATAATAAGATGGGGAGGAAGAAGGAGATTAAGTGGATTTTTACCAATACAATCAGTATATTCTGATTTTTATATAATAGAAGATTATTGGCCAGATTTTAAACCAGAGCATTTTTATGGAGCATTAAAATGGTATGATGAGCAGGACATAACGCTAGGTGGTTAAATTTAGTATAAATAAATTTATGCACTAAATTTAATATATTAATATTATGGCGCATAATATCATATATAAGATAATCTACTATATAAACAAAATGGTAGATTAGGTACAAGATTTTCCTTATTGAATATAATAGAAATTGTGAAGAAATAAAATGAGGAGATATTTGTATGTATAATATGCAACGGATGATGTGCTGTAGTTTTTACGGAATGGATTTTACAAAACATGATTTTAATAAGGCGCTAGAGTTAGTAAAGGGTGCGGTTCAAGGTGAAAGAGAAGATGAGCTTTTATATGACTATTTAATAAGTAAAGCACCTACTAATGAAGAAAAAGAAATCATAAGAACTATACGAGATGATGAAAGAAAACATAGAAAAATGTTTAAATTTATATACAAATTTTATACGGGGAAAGATATAGAAGCTTCAGATGGAGCAGAGGACTTTGAAAAGCCTGAATCTTATATAGATGGAGTAAAAAAAGCTTTGTTCGGTGAGTTAGCTGCAATGGAAAAGTATAGAGAAATAAGAAAGGGACTTCCAAATAGATATCATAGGGATATGGTTTTTGAAATTTTAACAGATGAAATAAAACATGCAATTAAATATAATTATATAATAAGTACAACTCATAAAAAAAATAAAAGAATTACAGAAGCAGAAGAAAATATAGCTATGAATAACCATGAGATGAGAACAATAATGTGGTAATTTATAATCAAAAATTTATATTAAATATGGAACCAATAATATATACAATGCATAACATAATAATGTAATTTAAAAAATATTTAATGAGGTGTAATTATGAGAGATTGCAGTATGAGTAAAATGCCAGCGAAAATGAAAGAAAAGCCAATGGATAAGAAACCAATGTATGATGATATGGAAATGCATCATATGCATCAAATGTGTCACCCAATGCCAACTCCATATATGTCTTCCATGATGGGAATGGATAATATGATGGGAATGTACTCCATGATGGGAATGGATGATATGATGGGAATGCATCCTATGATGGGAATGCATCCTATGATGGGAATGGGTCAAATGCCTATGCAGGGAATGATGAATCCAATGCAAGGAATATGTTTTATGATGATACCATGCCATATGATGGGAATGCATCCAATGATGCCAATGCATATGCATCCTATGATGCATATGAAGGATATGAAAGGTATGAAAGATATGAAGTGTATGGATGAAGATTATATAGATATGGAATAACAGTATTATAACAAGTATATTTATTTTATTATTATAAAATAAAAGGTACATAATAATGATATATACTATTATTAAGATTTTTGTTATAACTAAATTTTAGTTTTTAGGGCCTATGCTTAGGTTAATATTTATTTAAACATATAGTGTTTTGTAAGAGTAATATATTATAGTAGTATATATCCATGTGCCTTTTATAAAATATATGTATAAGATAATAGAAATTTTAGTTAAAATTATTGACAGTTTTATAACAAAGGAGTATATTTAAAGTATACTCATTAAGTATACTTTTAGGAGAATAAATATGAAAATTACACAAGAAGCGGATTATGCATTAAGAGTTATACTCTATTTATCAAAATTAGGTTATGGAGAAAGAGTAGAGGCTAGAATTATATCAGAGCAAGAAGGATTACCTTTAAGATTTTTACTAAAGCTTCTAAGAAAACTTACAAAGTCAGGAATAGTAGTATCCTTTAGAGGTGTTAAAGGCGGATATGCATTAAATAAGCAGCCTAAGGATATAAATCTGAAAGATGTAATAGAAGCAATAGATGGACCAATTTGTATAAATAGATGTATATATGATCCTAGGTATTGTAATGCAGGTAAAAATGGAAATTGTGAAATACATAGGACTTTATGTAAAATACAAAGAAAACTTGTAAGTGAATTAGAAGCTGTAAATTTTCAAGAAATTTTAGATCAAAAGGGGTCGATAATTCTATGAAAATTAAAAAGATAGAACATTGAAACTTTGTTTATGTAAAAGTATACCTAAAAGGTCTATTTTTAGAATAGGAAATTTGTTGTTAGGAGTTAAAAATATAAGTAAATATATGAAAAGAAAGGAATTAAATATATTCCTTTTATAAATAAATAAAACTATACCAAATAGGTAAACATTATGAAGGAGGATGGGTTATGTCAATGTGTACAAATTGTAAAACTTGTAAATCAGCAGATAAAGTTCTTCAAGGATTTATATCTAATATGGATATGGAAACTTCTCATCATAGGGTAGAGGATCAAAAAATAAAATGTGGTTTTGGTCAGTTAGGTGTTTGTTGTAGACTTTGTGCAAATGGTCCTTGCAGAATAACTCCAAAATCACCAAGAGGAGTATGTGGTGCTAATGCAGATACTATAGTTGCAAGAAACTTTTTAAGGGCAGTAGCAGCAGGAGCAGGATGCTACCTACATATAGTAGAAAATACTGCAAGAAACTTAAAAGCCACAGGGGAAAATAAAGGAAAGATAAAAGGAGAAAAGGCTTTAAATAGATTAGCAGAAATCTTTGAAATAAAAGAAGAAGATATATACAAAAAAGCAGTTAAAGTAGCAGATATGGTTTTAAAAGATTTATATAAACCAAGGTATGAAAAGATGGAAATAGTAGAAAAAATGGCCTATAAACCAAGATATGAAAACTGGGAAAAGCTTAATATATTACCTGGTGGGGCTAAGTCAGAAGTTTTTGATGCTGTAGTAAAAACTTCTACAAATTTAAACAGTGATCCTGTAGAAATGTTATTACATTGTCTAAATCTAGGTATATCCACAGGCCTTTATGGATTAACATTAACAAATTTATTAAATGACGTAATGCTTGGGGAACCAGTTATAAGACCTGCTAAGGTTGGATTTAGGGTTATAGATGAGAATTATATAAATATTATGATAACAGGACACCAACATTCAACTATAGCACACCTTCAAGATAGATTGATAGATAAAGATATAGTAGAAATGGCTAAAAAAGTTGGAGCTAAAGGTTTTAGATTAGTTGGATGTACCTGTGTAGGTCAAGATTTACAATTAAGAGGAGAACATTATAAAGAAGTATTCTCAGGCCATGGTGGAAATAATTTTACCAGTGAAGCTATAATTGCTACAGGAGCAATAGATGCTATAGTATCAGAATTTAACTGTACATTACCAGGTATAGAACCTATTACAGAAAATCTAAAAGTAAAAATGATTTGTCTAGATGATGTAGCTAAAAAATCTAATGCAGAGTATTTAGAGTATTCTTATGAAGATAGAGAAAAAATCAGTGAACATATTATAAAAGAAGCGTTAAATGCATATAAAGAAAGAAGAAAAAATATCAAAGTAAACATACCTAGAGATCACGGTTATAATGATGTTATAACAGGAGTAAGTGAAGTTTCTCTTAAAGAATTTTTAGGTGGAACTTGGAAACCACTATTAGATTTAATAGCGGAAGGAAAAATAAAAGGGGTAGCTGGAGTTGTTGGATGTTCTAACTTAACAGCTATGGGACATGATGTATTTACAGTAGAGTTAACAAAGGAACTTATAAAAAGAGATATAATAGTTCTTTCAGCAGGATGCTCTAGTGGTGGACTTGAAAATGTAGGTTTAATGTCAACCTCAGCAGCTTCTCTTGCAGGAGATAATTTAAGATCAGTATGTGAAAGCTTGAAAATTCCACCAGTACTTAATTTTGGACCATGTCTTGCTATAGGAAGACTTGAAATTGTAGCTACAGAATTAGCTAAAGATCTTGGTATAGATTTACCACAGCTTCCATTAGTTCTTTCAGCACCACAATGGTTAGAGGAACAAGCTTTAGCGGATGGAGCATTTGGATTAGCTTTAGGATTACCATTACATCTTGCTATATCACCATTTATAGGAGGTAGTAAAGTTGTATCCAAGGTATTAACAGAAGATCTAAAGAATTTAACTGGAGGACAATTAATAATAGAGGATGATGTAAAAAAAGCTGCAGATAAACTAGAAGCAATAGTTTTGGATAGAAGAGAGAAATTAGGACTTAAATAGTCATTTCAATAATTATATTTTTACGTTGATCTGAAATTTAAGCTAATATTGTTTCGGATCAATGTAAAAATATTAGCTACAAGATTAAATTCAAAATGATTTAATATGATTATTATATTGGTTTTTAAATGAGTTAAGGGGGAATTCTTTATGAAAAGAATTATGATAAACAAGGATTTATGTGAAGGATGCCTAAACTGTGTTCTTGCCTGTATGTCAGAGCATAATGAAAGGGGAAAATCCATATATGATTTAGATTTAGAAGATAAGGTTAATGAAAGTAGAAATCATATAGAGTTAGATATGCTAGGTAATAAAACCCCTATATTTTGTAGACACTGTGATAATCCAGAGTGTGTAAATACTTGTACAACCGGAGCTATGAGTAAAGACGAAAAGACGGGTGTAGTATCTTATAATAAAGATAAATGTGCAGCCTGTTTTATGTGTGTAATGAACTGTCCCTATGGAGTATTGAAGGCAGATGAAAAGAACAGTAAAGTCATAATAAAATGTGATTTGTGTAATGAAAGAGAAATACCTAGATGTGTAGAAAACTGCCCTACAGGAGCTATTTATGTAGAAGAAATTTAAATTATATAATACAAGATTAAATAATCTACAGTGTTTTAGTTTAAGATTTTGTTAAGAATAAAGTTAACATTTTGTAGTTTAGATCATAAAATAAAAAATAGAATGGAAATAAACTACCAGAGATTAGTATGAAATTTTCTTTAATAAAAAGATAGATTTTAAAATACAATGAAAAATATTAAGGCTCAGGAGGTAAGTAATATGAAATATGTAGTAATAGGGTCTAGTGCAGCAGGAATTTCAGCAGTTAAAACCTTGAGAAAATTAGATAAAGATTCACAAATAGTTATGATTTCTAAAGATGATAAAGTATATTCAAGATGTTTATTACATCATTTTATAGGTGGAAACAGAGAAATAGAAGGATTATCTTTTATAGAAAAAGATTTTTTTGATAAGTATAATGTAAAATGGATAAAAGGTAAAAAGGTAGAAAATATAGATATAGATAAGAAGATAGTAAAGGTACAAGGTGAAATTTCAGAACATTATGATAAATTACTTATATCCTCAGGTTCGTATGCTTCTATACCACCAATTAAGAATTTAAGAGAAGCTAAAAGAGTGTATACACTAAGAGATTTAGACGATGCTATAGATATAAAAGAAGAGGCTAAAAAAATTAAAAAAGCAGTGGTAATAGGAGCTGGATTAGTAGGCATAGATGCTACTATGGGATTAATAGAAAATGATGTAGAAGTAACTGTAGTAGAAATGGGTAATAGAATGCTTCCTCTTCAATTAGATCAAAAGGCATCAGAAACCTATGAAGAATTATTTAGAAAACATAATGTTAATATAAAAACTAATGTAGGAGCTGAGGAAGCTTTAATAAATGAAGATGGCAATGTTTTCGGGATAAAATTAAACAATGGTGAAACAGTAAACTGTGATATTGTAATTGTAGCAGCGGGAGTTAGACCTAATATAGATTTTATAGATACTGAAAAAATAAAAATAGAAAGAGGAATAGTAATAAGCGATAACTGTGAAACAACAGTTAAAGATATATATGCTGCTGGGGATGTAACTTTTAGAGCTCCTATATGGCCGATAGCTATGAAGCAAGGAAGAATAGCTGCTCATAATATGGCAGGAGAAAAAAAATTATTAGATGATAATTTTGGTGCAAGAAATTCTATGAATTTTTTAGGGGTATATACTATATCTTTAGGTATAGTAGAACCACAGGATGAAAGCTATAAAGTAGATATAATAGATAAAAATGGGGTTTATAAAAAAATAATACACAAAGATGGAATTATATATGGGGCTATACTTCAGGGAGATATAGCTTATGCTGGAGTATTAACAGAACTAATAAAAAATAAAATAGATATATCTAAAATAGATAAGGATATATTTGATATAAGTTTTGCTGACTTTTTTAATATAAAAGAAAATGGAGAATTTAGTTACAGAAAATAAGGAAAATATTTAGTGTTTCCATCAGGCTGTTGATAAACATATTTTATCAACAGCTTTTTAATTTGTATAAAAAGTATTTTTAAGTTTTTAAAATAATAATAATTGATTAACATTGAGTTAACATTAATAATGATATAATTTTAAGAATGCAAATAGGGAGGAAGTAAATATGCGTTTACTAATTATAGAGGATAATATTGAGCTTGCTAATTCAATGAAAATGGGATTAGAAAAAATGGGATTTCATATTGATGTATCTAATACAGGGTCAGATGGAGAAGAAAAAGCTAGTATAAATGAATATGATGTAATTCTTTTAGATTTAAATTTACCAGATATAGATGGAATAGAGATATTAAATTATTTAAGAAGTGAGTCAATTGAAACACCAGTAATAATTGTTACTGCTAGAGATGAAGTAGAGCAGCTAGCTTTTGGATTAGATAATGGAGCAGATGATTATATAACAAAACCCTTTAAATTGTTGGAACTAAGAGCGAGGATTCATGCGATAATCAGAAGGTTTCATGGAAGAACAAATCCTATTATAAATATTGGAAATCTTCAACTAAATCCTATTACACGAACAGTAGAAATAGAGAATAAACCAGTTGCTTTAGCATCTAAAGAATTTGACATATTAGAATATATTTGTTATAGACATCCAGCAGTGGTATCTAGTGAAGAAATTGCAGAACATATTTATGATGAGAATTTCGATCCATTTTCATCTGTATTAAGAGTACATATTGCAAGGCTAAAAAAGAAATTAAGTAATGCTTCTGGAAAAGAAATTTTAATTAATATTAGAGGAAAGGGATATGTTTTATGTATAGAGTAAATATAAAAAGCGGTTTAGCTATAATTATATATTCTATAATCTTAACTTTAGTGTTAGGAATAGACATTTATGGTTTTAAAATTTCATTTAGTAAATCACCAGAAAAAGTGGTTATGGATAAGGCCAATGTTTATATGATGGATAAAAATGACTACGAAAACGTAATTTCGTTTAAAACAATAAAGCCTTCCATGAGTAAGATAACAGAAGTAGGCCAAATTGGAAGTGTTTATGAAAATATTGGATCTAAAAAATTATATATGTTTATATTTATGTTTTTTATTGTGCTAGTAATATCATCTTTTTTATTATGGATAAAATTAAGCCACATACATGATAAAGAGATGAAAAATATTATTAAAAAGTTAAATGTATTAGATGATAATATAGAACCTGATATAGTAAGTAAATCTTTTGCAATGGCCTATGAGAATGTCAAAAATAAATTTAATAAAAATTTAAATGACTACAAAACATTAAATTCTTATTTATCCCATGAACAGAAGAATGCTATATCCATTTTAAGAACTAATTTAGAAGCTGATGGAAATTATCGGTATATTAAATTTATTGACAATATTTCAGATAGTATAGATGATATTTTAACACTAAGTGATATAAGAGATGATAAAAATATGACAGAGGTAGATGTTTCTTTAATATGTGCATCAGTTTGTGATACATATCGAAAGATATATAAACATATAAATTTTCAGTTTGATGACGAAAGTAACACAACTATTTTGGCTAAAGAAAGATGGATTTATCGTGCTATAAGTAATTTAGTAGACAATGCTATAAAGTATGGTGGAGGAAATCCTATTGAGGTAACTGTAAAAAATAAAAATAATAGTGTCATTGTTACTGTTAAAGATAATGGTATAGGAATAGAGAAAAATTCCATAGAAAAAATTTTTAATAATAAATACAGGATTAATGAATTAAAAAAAGATGGATATGGAATAGGATTAAGTTTGGTTTCTCATGTATGTGAATTGTGCAACGGATTTGTGATAGCAGAAAGTGAATTAAATAAAGGTTCTTGTTTTTATTTATCCTTTTGTGAATATAAAAAAACCAATTAACATTGAATAAACAATTGATTTGTTATACTGGCTATACAATAAAATTCAAAAAAGGAGAGTAGGGCATGTATATTTTAAAAAATGCATTAAAAAATCTTACAAGAAACAAAGGGCGTAATATATTACTCTGTATTATTATGACAGCAATACTTTCTAGTGTAGCTATTTCTGTTATTATTAATACTACCTCATCTGAAATTGTAAAAGATTATAAAGATAAATTTGGGGCAGAAGTATATATTCAAACAGATATGAAAAAATTAAAAGAAGCTATGCAAAGTGGAAAGTTTGATTCTAATAAGGTAACAGGTATTACTAATAATTTAATTAGAGATCTTGCAAAATCTGAATATTTAAAAGAAACTAAGATGCAAAGTAAATATTATGGGGTTAGTGATAATCTTAAAGCATTGGATCAAGATGAGGATAATAGTCAAATGGGAGGAGTAATTATCGGAGATGCAGGTTCTGGGCAAGGAATTAATATGCCTAATTTGCCTGTTGTAGGTAATGATAAAATTGAAAACTTAGAAGATTTTTCAAAAGGAAATAGAAAAATTATAGATGGAAAAATGTATTCTAAGAAAGAAGAAGCTATAGTTAGTGAGGAGTTTGCTAAATTAAATAATTTAAAAGTAGGAGACACTATTGAAGTTGAAAATACTAATAAATCTGAGAAATATGATCCACTTAAATTAAAAATATCAGGAATATATCAAGATCTTACGACAGACAAAGAAAATCAGCAAGGAGTTATGCCTAAAATGGCTATAACTAATAAAAGAAATGAAATTTTAACATCTTTGGATACATTAGATTCTTATAACCAAAAAGTAAAAAAAGATAAAGATTTATTTACAATAGAAGCAAGATTTTTTCTAAAGGATCCAGATTTACTATCTAAGTTTGACAAAGAAGCTCATGAAAAAGGATTGAGTGATATGGCAAATGTATCAACGGATAAAGGAAATTATGATTCAATTGTTAAACCTGTTGAAGGATTGCAAAAAATATCTAATGTGTTTATGACGTTAGTATTAGTATTTGGAGGCAGTGTTTTAATATTAATATCTATATTAGGAATTCGGGAAAGAAAATATGAAATTGGTGTTCTCAGAGCTATGGGAATGAAAAAAGGAAAAATTGCTCTTGGAATTATGTTTGAAACATTATCTATAATAGTTATTTCATTGGTTTGTGGATTATCTATAGGTAGTTTTTCAGCACAACCAATTTCAAATATACTTATGAAAAATCAATTAAAAGTTCAAAGTGAAGCTATGAATGATGGATTTGCAAATATAGCAAGTATAGGTAGTAATATAACAGATGCTACAAATGCAACATTAACAAATCTAAATGTAAGTCTTACAGGAAGTGCTATTTTAGCAATTATAGCTATAGCACTATTACTTGGAGCAATCTCTATAGGTATTGGAGTTATTTATATAATGAGATATGAACCTATGAAAATATTATCAGAAAGGAATTAATTGATATGAGTATATTAAGATTAAAAAATTTATGTTATCGATATGAAGATGGAGATAAAGACGTTTTAAAAAATATAAATATAACTTTTAAAACAGGAAAAGTAATTGGTATTGTGGGGAAATCAGGATCAGGAAAGAGTACTCTTTTATCTTTAATATCTGGATTAGATACAAGTACGTCAGGAGAAGTTTTATATAAGGATAAAGATATAAAATCTATTGATAGGGATTTATATAGGGGAAAAAACATTGGAGTTATATTTCAAGGGTATAATTTATTACTTAATGCGACAGCTATAGAAAATATAATCTTATCTATGGACATAAGTGGGGTTAAAAAGAAATTTAAAGAAGAGTATGCTTATGAAATATTAGAAAAAGTAGGAATTGATAGAGAAAAAGCTAAAAGAAGGGTATTAAAACTTTCAGGGGGAGAACAACAACGTGTAGGAATAGCTAGAGCACTTGCTCATGATCCTGATATAATAATTGCAGACGAGCCAACGGGAAATCTAGATGGAGACACAGAAGAAACAATAATGGATATATTAGTTAAATTAGCCCATGAAGAAGATAAATGTGTTATTATAGTAACTCACTCAAAAAAAGTTTGTACCTATTTTGATGAAACCTGGGGTATAAATTCCGGTAGATTGATTTATGTAAAATAATATTTTAAAATTTAATCCTTATTAAAACATATTATATAGAAAGAGGTATCTCAAAATAAAATTAAATCTATTTTGAGATACCTTATTTTTGTGTTACTAAGAGTTATAAATTTATAACTTTATTTAATCTTAGTTTTCATAGGTGGTTTCAGAGGCGACTTCTAACTTTTTATGAGGTCTCTTAAATAATTTTAACAAAACTGATTTTTTTATTTCTAATAAAATTATAGACACAAGAATTAAAGCCATTCCTAATATTTGAACTAAATTTAAAGATTGATTAAATACTATAAAACCTAAAACAGAAGCTATAACTAGTTCCAAAGAGGATACCATACTAGCAATGCTAGCTTCTATATATTCTACAGACTTTACATAGGCGGTGTTTGCAATAAGGGTACCTATAACACTCCAGAATATGTTTTTAAATAGGAAAAATAAATTATTAGAGCTTTTAAAAATATGAATGTTGTTTTTCATATCCATAAAAGGAAATAAAAATATAGCTGCAAATAAAAATGAATAAGTCAGTAAAGAATTATGGTTATAATGGTATCTTTCATTACTTACTTTAGCTAAAAGTATTTGTAGTGCAAAGGTAAATCCAGATATAAGACCCCAAAATATACCCTTGGTACTTAGGTTAAAACTTCCTAATTTGTGCATTTCACACATCATAAAGCAACCTATTAAAATTAACAGCATAGATATTGCTTTTTGTGTTGTAAACTTTTCTTTAAACATAAAGTAGGAAATAGTTACCACCCAAACTTGAGAAGTGTATAAAAACATAGTTGCCAAGGCTAAAGGAAGTAAATTTATGGTTATATTAAAGGCTATAAAACATCCTGCTATAACCACTATGCCATAAATTATAAAAAATAAAACACCTTTTTTATCTACTTTAAACAAAGAAGGATCTTTTTTAAAGGAATATATCAAGTAAAATATTGCAGGTATACTTGTTTTAAAAAAAGAAATAGTATAGTTATCAAAACCTAGATCTGCTAAATGCTTAGTAGGAACTCCTACATATCCCCAAAACATAGCTGCTAAAAAAACTAATATAAGTCCTAATTTTTTGTCGCTTACACTTTTAAACATTTTATCCCTCCACAATTTATAAAGACACTTTTGCCATCTTTCTTTTGTTTATAATAGTCATATGGAAATAAGTCCAACTTATGTACGTCAATACAATTATATCATTTTATTTATATTATGATAATGTTCTATCAAAGACTTTGTAATTATAATGCTCCTACATGATATTGAAAATCATTATCCTATATGATAATATTATTAATGGATACATATATTCAGGGGGCGTTTTATGATAAAAAGAGTTTTATTATTAATTATAGGGTTTATTTCTTTAGGGTTAGGTGTAATAGGTGTATTTTTACCTATATTACCTACAGTTCCTTTTTTATTATTATCATCTTTTTGTTTTATTAAAAGTTCTAAAAGAATAAGTATATGGTTTGAAAATACTAATATTTATAAAAAACATGTAAGAAGTTTCAAAGAAAATAAAGCTATGACATTAAAAACTAAATTATCTATACTAATACCTGTATATGTAATGCTTATAACTTTATTTTTTGTGAAGGATATTTTAGCTATGAGAATAGCTATAGTTGTTTTATTAGTAGTTAAAACTATAGTATTTATAAAAATTAAAACACTTAAGGAGGCGTGAATTTTATGATGCTAGATAAAAGACTCATAAATTTATGTAGTGAGTCTAAGAAATATGTAAAGCTTACGGTATTGATGAATTGGATATCTATGATTTGTAATGCATCCGTAATAATATTATTAGGTAAATTTATTAACTGTGTATATAAAGAGGACAAGGTAAATTTAATAAAATATACACCTTTAGTAATTTCTATTTTGATTATAAGATTTATATGTAATATTTATTATAGTAAATTTTCTTATTTATCCTCTGCAAAATCAAGAAGTACACTAAGAGAACTTATTTATAAAAAGCTTTTAGATTTAGGACCTAACTATAATAAAACCTATAGCACCTCAACTATAGTACAGTTAACAGGAGAAGGAGTAGAAACTTTAGAAAATTATTTTGGAAGATATTTACCTCAATTTTTCTATTCAATGTTAGCTCCAATTACTTTATTTTTTATTTTATCTTTTATATCTATCAAAGTAGCTTTAATTTTAATAATTTGTGTACCTTTAATACCTATATCCATAGTGTGTATTATGAAAATAGCTAAAAAAATATTCAGAAATTATTGGAATATATATTCTGATTTAGGAGAAACTTTTTTAGAAAACCTACAAGGATTAACTACGTTAAAAATATTTAATAGAGATGAAGAAAGACATGAAAAAATGAACAAAGATGCAGAAAACTTTAGAAGAATAACTATGAAAGTATTATCTATGCAATTAAACTCTATAAATGTAATGGATTTTATTGCTTTTGGTGGGGCTGCTTTAGGAAGTATAGTTGCACTAAATGAGTTTAAAAATGGAAATGTATCTTTAGGGGGAGTTTTAATAATAATTCTTTTATCTTCAGAGTTTTTTATACCTTTAAGATTATTAGGATCTTTTTTTCATGTATCTATGAATGGAATAGCAGCATCAGAAAAAATATTTAAACTTTTAGATAGTAAGGTAGAAAATGAACAATGTTCTTTTAAATCTATAGAAGAAAAAAATAAGAAAATAAGTATAAAATTAGAAAATGTAGACTTTGGCTATGATAAACATAGAAAAGTACTTAGTAATGTAAATTTATATATGGATAATGGTGAATTTGTAGCAATTGTAGGAGAAAGTGGTAGTGGAAAAAGTACCATTGCTTCACTTATATTAAAAAACTATGGAATAGATAAAGGGAATATAAAGATAAATAACTTAGAATATAAAGATATTTCTTTTAAAGATATATGTAAAAAAATTTCACTTATCTCTACTAATAGTTATATATTTAATGGAACAATTTTAGAAAATCTGTTAATGGCTAAAAAAGATGCAACTAGGAAAGAAATAGAGAGAGCTTTAAAAGTTGCAAATTTATATGACTTTGTAGAAGCTTTACCTAATGGATTAAAAACTAAAGTAGGAGAGGGTGGAAGTTTATTATCTGGTGGTCAAAAACAAAGATTAGCTTTAGCCAGAACTATTTTAGGGAATAGAGATATGATTATTTTTGATGAAGCTACCTCTAATATAGATGTGGAAAGTGAAGAAAAGATTTGGCAGGCCATTTATAAATTATCCAAGGAAAAAACTATATTAGTGATTTCCCACAGATTAGCTAATGTGAAAAATGCAGATAAAATTTATGTGCTGGATAAGGGGAAAGTTGTAGAAAATGGAAATCATATAGATTTATATGAACAAGGGTCATATTATTATGATATGCTTACAAAACAACAGGCATTAGAAGGCTTAGGAGGTGCATAAAATGAAAAGAAGATCTGGATTTAGTATAATGAAAAGGCTTATTTTAGAAGTTAAGCCTTTAATGCCAATAATGACCATTACAGTAACTATGGGGGTTTTAGGGTTTTTAGCAGCTATTTCTATTACTTCCTTTGGAGCTGTAGCTATAGGGGATGTTTTAGGAGGAAAAAGCATAGTATCCTTTAAAAGTGCCATAACAATAATTATTGTTTCTGCAATATTAAGAGGTTTATTTAGATATGTAGAACAACTTTCCGGTCATTATATAGCCTTTAAAATATTAGCAATATTAAGAGATAAAGTTTTCACTTCTTTAAGAAAATTAGCACCAGCAAAATTAGAAACAAAAGAAAAAGGAAATTTAATTTCTATAATAACCTCTGACATTGAACTTTTAGAAGTTTTTTATGCTCATACTATTGCACCCATATTAATAGCTATAATTACATCAACTATAATAACCATAGTATTATTTAATATTAATATTTATTTTGGGATATTAGCTATAGTATTTTACTCTATCATAGGTTTTGTTATTCCTTATTATTCTTCAAAGATAGGCAATAAATCAGCTTTAGAATATAGAAATACTTTTGGAGAAACTAATTCTTATTTGTTAGATTCCTTAAGAGGATTAAAAGAGATATTACTTTATGATAATGGACAAGAAAGATTAGATAATATAAATAAAAACTCTAATAAATTAAATGAAAAATTAAAGGGTATAAAAAATCATGAGGGTATAATAAGGGCTACAACAGATTTTACTATAATGTTTGCTATAGTAACTTATAGTTTAGTAGGATACAATTTATATATGAAACATATATTAGATCTTAGTTATATGATTTTAGCAATTGTTATTATTGCTTCATCCTTTGGACCAGTGGTAGCTTTAAGTAATCTTTCAAATAATTTGCTCTATACCTTTGCCTCTGCTGAAAGAGTATTTAGTATTTTAGATGAGGAGCCTATGGTAGAAGAAATAGACAGGGGAGAAAAAATATTAAATACTAATATAGTATATGATAATGTAAGCTTTTCCTATCAAGGAAGAAAAAATAAAATATTAGAAAATGTGAGATTATCTATAAATGAAAAAGAAAAGATAGCCATAGTAGGAGAAAGTGGTACAGGCAAAAGTACCTTTGTAAAACTTCTTATGAGATTTTGGGATGTTAATAAAGGGGATATTTTTATAGGAGAAAATTCTATTAAAAATATAGAAACAAAAAATCTTAGAAAAAATCAAACCCTAATAAGTCAAGAAACTTTTTTATTTAATGAAACTATAGAAGAGAACATAAAAATGGGAAATATAAAGGCTAGTAGGGAACAGGTAATAGAATCTGCTAAAAAAGCATCTATACATGATTTTATAGAAAATCTTCCTAAAGGCTATGAAACAAAAGTAGGAGAGCTTGGTGGAAATTTATCATCAGGAGAAAAGCAAAGGATAGGGCTTGCAAGGGCGTTTATAAATGAAGCACCTATATTAATACTAGACGAGCCTACTAGCAATTTAGATACTTTAAATGAAGGACAAATACTAAAAGCAATAAATGAGAATTGTGAGCATAGAAGTATAATACTTATATCCCATAGAAAATCTACCACAGCTATATGTAATAAAACTATAGAATTAAAGAATTCAAAGATGGGCCTAGTTGAAAGTAGTTTTGCTTTAAAATCTATTGAAAATGATGATTTAAATAAAAAATCAGAAAGGAAAGTGGCACTAGCATAGATTTAATAAAATTAAATATTTAAAAGAGCTGCGGTTTTAAGGGGTGTTATTTATATGAAGAAATCCAGAATAGAAAAGCAAAAGGAAAGTATAGAATTTATGATAGATCTATATTGTAGAAAAAAACATAAAACAAAAGAAGCATTATGCGATGAGTGCAGGGAACTTTTACAATATGCCAATTTTAGATTAGATCATTGCAGATTTGGAGAAAATAAACCAAACTGTGGTAGTTGTAAAATTCATTGCTATAAAAAGGAAATGAGAGAGAAAATAATAGAAGCAATGAAATTTTCTGGACCAAGAAGCTTAATATATAATCCTAAAATAGCCTTTCAACATTTAGTAGATAAGCTTAAATATAAATAAAATATTAAAGTGGGATGTCTCAAGATAAAATAGATTTAATTTTAAAACCCCAAATATAAAAATTAAATCTATTTTTAGACATCCCATTTTAGTTTTATTTGTACATACTTTGTAAAAAAAATTTTTACTATGGTAAATTTCTTAGACTATATTGGATATTTATAGTAATAATTTATAATTATAGTCCACAAGAGTTTTAACTTCATATATAAGTTTATACAAAATAGTTATAGTATTCGTTCTTTAATCTTTTTTCGTCTATAATTTTAATTTTCTTATATCCTAAGGAAATCATTCCTTTTTCTTGAAAAGAATTTAATGTTTTAGTAACTGTAACTCTACAGCTACCAATAAGTTGAGCAATTTCTTCATGAGAATAATCAATTATATAACATTTATCATTTTTATTTTTCTTAAAATGCACACCTAATCTTACTAGTAATTGAGCAAGTTTTTTTTCAGCAGGTAAAAAGGCCATATTACTAACTTGAATTGATAGATTTTTCATTGTTAAAGACATAAGATGAAACATTTGAACCATTAATTCTGGATACTTAGTTAAATAGGGATATAGATTTTCAAGACTTACTGAAATTAGTTCAACATCTGTGGCAGCACTAACAGATGTTAACCTAGATCCATAACTAAAACAGGAGGATTCTCCAAATAATTTTCCCTTTCTTAATATTTCAATAGTAAGTTCAGTTCCTTCTGGTGAAATAAGAAACATTCTAACACGGCCAGATTTTATTAAATAAAAGTTTTCTGCCACATCCTCTTGGAAATAGATTATTTCATCTTTGTTATATTTTTTAATTGTACCAGCTTCTTCAAATATTTTATAGAAATCAGAATTAATATCTATAGAAGAGCCAGGAAGAAATCTATTGTTTTTTATCATATGTAGTCCTTTCTTAAAATGAAATTTTATAAATCAATTGTAGCCTAAACTACAATCTTTTTTCAAGATTAAAGGTAAAATTTAATTTGCAGAATTTTTATGGGAGGCAAAAATATTATGGAAACTAAAGAAAAGCTATGGAGCAAATATTTTATATTAGCATTAATTATTACAGTAGGGGTAAATTTAACTTGTAATTTATTATTATCTACCATATCTATATATGCTAAAAAAATTACTGGGGTAGACAGTTATGCAGGTATAATGACAGGAGCCTTTACATTAGCAGCTTTATTTATAAGAATATTTGCAGGAAAGTTATTAGACAAACTTGGAAGAAAAAAAATATTGATATTAGGGGTAGCTATTACTGCTTTTTCAACTATAGGATATATTTTTAGTAATGGGATAGTATTACTTGTAATATTTAGAGTAATGCAAGGCTTTGGTTTTGGTATTTCATCTACAGCAATAGCTACTATTGTTACTGATGTTACACCACCAACAAGGATGCTTGAGGGAATAGGGTATTCAGGTGTTGGTATAACTATTACTACAGCTATAGGACCATCTATGGCACTTCACATAGTTGGAGGTGGATACGATAAGTTTAACTTATTATTTATTACAACTTTTGCAGTGGCTATAATTACTATATTAGTAGCACTTTTCTTATCCTATGAGAAAAATATTAATACACACTGTGAAAAATTTAAGACTATAAAAAGTGATACAGATTCTAATGGTATTAGTAAAGAAATATTAGTGCCATCTTTAATTCTTTTTTTAGCAGCAGTTGCAGAAAGTACTATATTATCCTTCACAGCATTGTATGGCATAGAACTAGGATTTAGTAATATAGGTTTATTTTTTACAATAAACGCACTAGGAATATTAGCATCAAGATTATTTATAAATCAAATAGTTGATAAGCTTGGAATGAATACTGTATTGTCTATTGGACTTATAATATTTGCATTTTCTATATTTGGAATGGCTATGGTAAAGACAATGTATATATTATTAATATTGGGATTCTTATGTGGTATTATGATGGGATCATTGTTACCTATAATTAATGTAATGATTTTAAATACTGTAAATCAAGATAAAAAAGGGGTAGCAAATGCTATTTACTATGCATTATTGGATGGTGGCTATGGAATAGGATCAATATTGTGGGGAAGCATTGTTATAACCTATGGATATAGAGCTATATATGCCTTAGCAGGTATTGTATTAGCGGTAGCTTTTGTAATATTTGCATTAAATTTATTTTATAGGGGATCTACAATATTAAAAAGACACTATGAATAAAAGGAAAGTTATAAAGCCATGAGAAATTTATTTTTCTCGTGGCTTTTTTATAAAGTAATGTAAATATATCTAAATCAGGATAAAGAATAAGAATAAATTTAAGAATATAATATATGCATAAAAAACTTATAATAATAGGTAAACATAAAGGAGTTTAGTTAATTTGAATGCTTGACGGTAAATTATTGCAAATATATAATAGATTACTGAAGCTTAATAATACTTAAATATAAAAAAATAAGTATTAAAGCGTATTACATAAGAAATCAGACGATATATAAAAGAAGGGATGTAAATCATGAAAAATTTAAAAAGAAGAGTATCAGTGATTATTTGTATTATGCTAGCTTTTATGCTAGTATCATGCAATTTAAAGAAGGGAGAAAATAAAGAAGCACAAAAAAATATAAAAATTACAGATTCCTATGGGAAAGAACTAACTTTTGATAAAGCTCCAGAAAGAATAGTTAGCCTTTCACCTGGAGCAACGGAAACCATATATGCTTTAAATAAAGAAAATACATTAGTTGGAAGATCAGATTTTGATGATTATCCAGCGGCGGTTAGCAAAGTAAAATCAGTTGGTGGAGTAAAGGATCCAAGTATAGAAAAAATAACTGAATTAAAACCAGATTTAGTTATAGGTGGAGCTCATTTTTCAAAGGATACTGTGAAAAAACTTGAAGACTTAGGAATTAAAGTAGCAGTTCTTTATGGTGCAGAGGACCTAGATGGAGCTTATAAAAACATAATGGATATTTCTACTATATTAGGAGTAGCTGAAAAAGGTCAAACTATAGTTAATGCTATGAAAAAGAAAGTTGAAAGTGTTGAAAATAAGGTAAAGTCATTAAATAAACCTAAGATCTACTATGTGGTTGATTTTGGAAAAGCAGATTTTACTGCTGGAGGAGATACTTTTATAGGTAAAATGATTGAAAAAGCAGGTGGAGATAATATTGCTAAGGACACAAAGGGATGGAATTATTCTTTTGAAAAAATAGTTGAAAATAAGCCGGAAATGATAATATTATCAGATAAATTTAATATTAAAAAGAATTTTTTAGCTACTGATAAGTATAAAGATCTTCCTGCAGCAAAGAAAAATAAAGTATATGAAATTGATGATAACATGTTATTAAGACAAGGCCCAAGACAAGCGGATGGACTAGAAGCATTAGCAAAAATTATTCATCCTGAAGCATTTAAATAATCAATAATGAGGAGACATTAAATGAAAAAAAAGAGTTTATTCATTGGGTTAATAATAATTGCTATAATAGCTTCTTTAGTTTCTATAACTATTGGAGCTGCTAGTATAACTCCTTTTAAAGTTATAGAGGTCATTTTAAATAATTTTGTGGGAAATATAAATGATTACACACTACAGAAGATAATATGGGACATAAGAATGCCAAGAATAATACTTGCGGCTTTGGTAGGAATAGGTCTATCTGTTACAGGAACGTCTTTTCAAGGAATATTTAAAAATTCAATGGCAGATCCTTATGTTCTTGGAATATCTTCAGGAGCAGCTCTTGGAGCAACTATATCTATAGTTTATAAATTAGAGACAAAAGGAGCTTTAGTAACCACTTTATGTGCATTTATAGGAGCTATTTTAACTATTTTTATAGTTTATAATATAGCTAGAGTAGGAAATAAAATTCCAACCACTACATTATTATTAGCAGGAATAGCTTTGAACTTTTTTATGTCCTCTTTAATTTCAATGTCTATGATATTACATAAAGAAGCTATAGAGAGAATTATTTACTGGACAATGGGGAGTTTCGGAAATGCTTCTTATAAACAAATTTATTTTTTAGCTCCAATAGTTATAATAATATCTTTTATTTTTTATTATAACTATAGAGCGTTAAATATAATGGCCACAGGAGAAGATGGTGCATATATACTAGGAATAGATAGTGAAAAGTTTAAAAAGAAGATGATAGTTTTAAGTTCAATAATGGTAGCAGCAATAGTATCTGTTAGTGGAATAATAGGATTTGTAGGATTAATTACTCCTCATATAGCAAGGCTTATAGTAGGAGCTAACCATAGAGAAGTTATTCCTTTTTCGATGGTTTTAGGAGCTTTATTTTTAATAATATGTGATGCATTAGCAAGAGGTATAATGACGCCTACAGAATTACCAGTAGGTGCTGTTACCAGTTTATTTGGGGCACCTTACTTTATGTATTTGCTTTGGAAGAAGAAAAGAGGGTAGAAATGAGTTTTCTAAGTTTAAAAAATATTTCTTATAAGAATAGAAATAATGAAATATTAAAAGGATTAAATATAGATTTTCAAAGAGGACAGTTTTATGTAATCGTAGGACCTAATGGAAGTGGTAAAACTACCTTATTAAAAACTATAATAAAGAATATAATACCCTCAAAAGGAAGAATAGAATTAGAAGGAGAAAATTTAAAAAATATAAAGGCAAAGCATTTAGCCAGTAGAATTAGCTATGTTCCACAAAACACAAATATAGAGCTTGAATTTACTTGTTATGATTTAGTTATGATGGCAAGAAATCATAAACTTAAAACTTTTCAATCAGAAGGCAAAGAGGACAAAGACATAGTTATAAATGCAATGAAAAAGATGGAAGTGCTACATCTTAAAGATAAAACGATTACCCAAATAAGTGGTGGAGAAAAGCAGAGAGTTATCTTAGCTAGAGCTATTGCTCAAGAAACGAGCTGTATTATATTAGATGAACCTATTTCTAATTTAGATATAAAACATCAAATATTAGTTATGAAACATTTAAAAAAATTAAGAGAAGAAGGTAAAACTATTATTACCGTATTACATGATTTAAATTTTGCTTTAAATTATGCGGATTATGGAATTTTAGTTAGTAAGGGTAATGTATTTTCTAAAGGGAAAATAGAAGATGTAATAACTCCTAAAACTATAAAAGAGGTTTATGGAGTAGAAAGTGAGATTATTGAAAGAAATAATAAATGTTTTGTAATTTATTAAACTAATGTTATATAAGGTTGGGTTTAAAATATATCTTGATAACAAAAAAGGAAGATTAATAACTGCGGATAACAACGGAAAGTATAAATTAAAAAAATAAAGGACAATAAATTCCAAGCTTATAGAGGCTTTGGGATTTATTGTTTTTTATATATAGAAATGAGAAACTGCAATTAAATGGAAAAAAGTTAAATAAAATGTTATAATTAACATTAGAAGAAACAAATGTAATATTCATAAAAATTAGACCAACTAGTAAAAGTTGATAAAAATTTTAAAAAGTTTATTCTGTATAATTTTTAAATTTACCAGATTCATTAATAGAAGGGTTAACCCCAATGTATGCAACTAACAGTTTAGGTTTTAAGAAACCTTGAAAATCTCTGATTTCAGTTAGTATAGTTATAGCTGAAATAAAACCAACATAGAAAAGATAAAATGAAGTGATTAAGTATCTTATAGGTTAAATAAAATATAAAAATAATTTTCACAAGTGAGTTAATAATGTTGGTTACAAAATAAAGATGTTTTCTATCAAATGGTACAACTACATTATATAAGGGGGATAATCATGATATTTATTAATCACAACAATACCAATCCTTATTTTAATCACGCCGCAGAGCAATATGTATTAGAAAACATTAAAGATGAATGCTTTATGCTATGGAGAAACGAGCCGTGTATATTAGTAGGTAGAAATCAAAACGCTATGGCAGAAGTAAACGGTGATTATATAAAAGAAAAAGGTATGAAAATAGTGAGAAGACTTACAGGAGGGGGAACTGTTTTTAATGATTTAGGTAATATAAATTTTACATTTATAGGGAGAACTTCAGAGAATGTCGAGGAAAACTTTAGAAAGTTTACAAAACCTATAATAGAGGCATTAAATTTTTTAGGGGTACAAGCTAAGTTTTCAGGTAAAAATGATTTAGTTATAGAAGGAAAAAAAATTTCAGGTAATGCTCAATATTATTATAAAGATAAGGTTTTACATCATGGAACATTGCTTTTTTCAGTTTCTATGGGGGAATTAATTAAAGCGCTTAAAGTAAACCCATTGAAGTTTAAAGATAAAGCTGTTAAATCTGTGGAAGCTAGGGTAACAAATATAAATAAATATTTAAATAATATGGATGTTATAGAGTTTAAAAATTATGTGGTAGATTATGTAATGAAATGTTTTAGTAAAAAAGAATTATATGAGTTTTCAGAGAAAGAATTAAAACAAATAGATAAAATAGTTAAAAACAGATTTTCAACCTGGAAGTGGAATTTTGGGGATTCACCTAAATATAATTATTCAAAAGAAGGGAGATGCGGTAAAAATACTATTCAAGTTAATTTAAATGTTGAGAATGGTTATATAAAGGAAATGAAGTTTTATGGAGATTTCTTTTTTAAAAAAGATATAAAAGGATTAGAATATAAATTTAAAGAAATAAAACATGAGGAAAAACATGTAAAACAGGTATTAAATAATATTAATATTAATGAATATATAAATGGTGTAAAAAATGAAGAAATTTTAGAACTTATGTTTTAGATATAAGTTAGGTAGTTTCCAAAAACAATTGATTTTGGGGTGTGAAGTATGTATAAAAGAAAACCAGAATGGCTAAAAATAAAGTTTCAATTTGGTGATAGCACAAAGAAGATTAATGCACTTAAAAGATCATTAGGATTAAATACAGTTTGTGATGAAGCTAATTGTCCTAATAGATTGGAGTGTCATAATAAAGGAACTGCAACTTTTATGATATTGGGTAGTGTTTGTACAAGAAATTGCAGATTTTGTAATGTAAAAACTGGTAAAGCACAATGTGTAGATAAAGAAGAACCATTACATGTAGCACAAGCTGTAAAGGAATTAGGATTAAAGCATGCAGTTATAACTTCTGTTACTAGAGATGATTTAGAAGATGGAGGAGCAAGTCAATTTGCAGAGGTAATAAGAGCAATTAGAAAATTGACACCAAATACAACAATCGAGGTGCTCATTCCAGATTTAAAAGGTAATTGGGAGGCATTGAAGGTTATTTTAGATGAAAAACCAGAAATATTAAATCATAATATAGAAACCATAAGTGGATTATATAAAAAGGTAAGACCAGAAGCTATATATACTCGTTCTTTAGAACTTTTAAGGAAAGTAAAAAAAATAGACAAAAGTATACTTACTAAATCAGGATTTATGGTAGGTCTTGGGGAAAAAGAAGAAGAAGTTATAGAGTTACTAAAAGATTTAAGAAAATACCAGTGTGATATAGTTACTATAGGTCAATATCTTCAACCTTCTAAAGAACATATTGAACTTGAAGAATATGTGCATCCAGAGGTATTTAAGAAATATAAGAAAATAGGACTTGATATGGGATTTAAATATATTGCTTCATCACCATTAGTTAGAAGTTCCTATAATGCAGCAGAAGCGCTAAAATAAAACTAAATTTTTCTAATTTTGTTTAAGAATATTATTTAACTTTTTCAAAGCCTGCTTCACCATAAATATTATGTGGAAATTTATAAAAAAGACATTAAAAATCAAAGGTATTTTGCTTGATTTTTAATGTCTTAAATTACTTTATTTTATCTTTTCTTCCCACCATCCAAAGGCGACTCTACCTTCAGCAGGTTCATTAGGTGCTTCTGGATTTGATAAGAAAATAATAAAGGATCCTCCAGGAGGAAAAATAAATTTACCTACTTCCTCATCCGCAATTGTAACCTCTGGGAGAACTCTTCTAACAAAGGCTTTAACTCCACCTTGAGGTTCTCCTCTAACATTACTTGCTTCAAGAAGTTTAATCCTTGGGTGTGGTAATGGACAAAGAGCTGTATTAGCTGGAGTAACTAATTCTGATATAGTTGGTTGTCCAGGTGGATCTGAATTAAACCATATTTGTGCTCTTATTGGAGAGGTTCCGATATTTGTAACAGTCCAAACATAAACGTGTAGATTAACTCCAGAACCACAAGGATTTATTAATCCTGCCCATGCACTTCTACCATTTCCGAATTTTAATTCATCTGCATATCCTACAAAATATTTTCCTTGAAGTGAAAGATATAAGGCATAGGGCATACTAGCCACCTGAGTTATAGGATTAGGTAAAACAATTGAATGTTCACAATTATTTATGCAGTCCATTTTTATCATATCTCCCATTAAAATATTTTTTCTAAATAATATTTTAGTTACCTTATATTGTTGTTACAAATATATACAAATTATAATTAATTTCCAATTAATAAATCATTTTCTTTCAAATAATATATTCAATCTAGAAGATTTACACAAGAAGTACTTGTTTACTAAAATTCAATTTATATTAGTACTTAACCTTATTATATGATTAAGAATTTATTAATGTTACGATAACATTAGTGATTATGGCTTTATATATAGTGATTAGGAATACAAGTTTTTAGAAGAATACTTTACTTTGTAGATGAATATGAAAAATGCATAGAGAACTTAATATGATATAGAAGATGTTATCTATGCATTTTGAAGATAGATTTATAGAGATGGAACTTCATTTGAAACTTTTTCTATTAAATTTATAAAATCCTTTTCAGATTTAACACTTAAATATATATTTAATAAAGTTTTAGTGGACATGGTGTTATAACCTTTGCAGCCATTTTCTAAAATTTCAGTTAGTGTATCTATAAAGTAATCTTTACTTTTATCTATGTCTTTAAGAATTTTATCTGCCTTATCATTTATTAATTCTGTTTTTATATGATCTCTAAGTTTTTCAGCATAATTTTTCATATAAATTTGTGTTTCTTCTGGATATGCTGAAAAGTTACCAGATAAAATATCTTCTATTTTTATCAATGATAAAACCTCGCTTCTGTTTTATATATTGTATATTAATTATATGTATTTGAAGTGATTTTAAAAAATTATTTAAAATTATTAAGTATTTTCCAGGAGTTTAGCCAAATAAACAGATTTCATTTGTTTACTTGCCATTGCTCTTTTTAAAGGAGGAAGCTTAAGGATGCTTCCTAATATAGCCGCCATGGCTTTATGGCTCAAATGAGCGTTATTATCAAAAATTAAATTTTGCAGCTGGCCTTTTTCTATTGCAGATAATACTGCTCTATGAACAGTGGTTACAGGTGTGATAACATTTTCTTTTCTACGAACTAACTTAATAGCATTAGTTTTGCAATTTTTCACACAAACCCCACAGCCAAGACATAAATCTTCGGAGAGTTCAGCTATTTTAGAATTATGATTTTCTAATGAAGTTTCCTTTAATTTAATTGCTTCCATAGGACAAACTTTAGTGCATTTTCCACAGCCTACACACCTATCTTTATTTATGTTAGGTAAATAACTGGTGGTGTTAACTGGAACTAAGAATCCAAATTTTTTTGCAGATACAAATGCTTCACAATGACATTTACAACAATTGCAAATAAAGTTTGGTTGCTTTTGAACATTTTCTCCACATTGTACTAGATTATAATCATAGCACATATTTAAAATATCTAGAGCCTCAGAAGCATCTATTTTTCTAGCATAATTATGCTTTATAAGAGTGTAAGCAGTGGTAGAGAAGCTCATGCAAGTTTCCATAGGGGCGTAACAGTCATCCCCTAAATGATGGGCTTTATGTCGACAATAACATGAACTAACACCTATATGTTTAGCATTTTTTATTATGTAACTTGCTTTTTCATAATCTAATATATTTATAGAATTTTCATCATTTAAAACCCTCTCTTGAACAAAGGCTCTACCTAATTTTGTTTCTGTACCCCAAAATAGCTCTTTAGAGAAATCATCTTCCACATTAAGATATTGATGAAATAGTTCACTAAGAACCTTTTGGTCAAGGTGTGTACCAACTCTCATTAAAGCAAATTCAAAAAAACCAGCCATTGGAGGAGCCATCATATATTTTTGCTCTCCATCACTTTCACATTCAAGATCTAAAATTAATGCTTTAGAAGCTAAGGCTTGAAGGATATTAGCAGCTTTGACTTCACTAACTCCCCAAAGCTTACTAGCAGTTTTTATGTTAAATGATTTTATAGGGAGTTTTGCAACCATTGCTGCTTCTTCTTTAGTAAACATCATAGATAAGATTTTATAAAGTGTTTCAGAGGGTGGAGCCCCTTGTGGAAAGCTATTTAATCTTTCTTCTAAACTTTTGTAGGCATCTTTTCCGACTATATGTGACATGTTTTCACCTCAATCTAATTGTTAATTATATGATTACATAGATTGGTAATAAATGCAATAATTTAATATAATTATTAAGAATAATTATGTTCCTATAATAATTTTAGATGATGATATTAGTATTTTATAGGGGGAAAATATAAATGAAGAAGATTATTTCTATACCATACTATATATCATATGTTGAGAACAAAAGTTAGCAATTAGGTTTAGTATTTAAATATTTTAGTATATAATAATATATAAGTAATTTCAGAGTAGAGTAATTATAGAATGATCATTAGTACGAAGATATAAATATGAAGATAAACTGAATGCTGAATTATATTTAGGTTGATGAAATTAATTAAAAGCTTGAAGTTTGGAGAACATTTAGAAAGAAATAATAGAAAACTGAGGTGAAGTATGGGAGTTTTTTTTAGAATAAGAGAAAATTTTGATTCTATGACTAAATCAGAAAAAAAAATAGCAGAATATATTTTTAAAAGTCCAAGGGATATAATAAATGATTCTGCTCAAGAAATAGCAATTAAAACAAGTACTTCTCCAGCATCCGTTATTAGATTTACTAAAAAAGTAGGATATAATTCTCTTAATGAATTTAAATTTGCACTTGTTGCAGAAGAAGATACTGAAAAAAATACAGAGTTTGATTATATTATAAATTCTAATGATAGTATAGATTTAATTATTAATAAGCTTGGAAATAAAGTAATTGATACCATAAATGATACTAAGGAATTAGTAGATGATGAAAAATTGTTAGAGGCTGTTGAAGCAATAAAAAATGCAGAAACAATTTATCTATATGGTGTTGGAGCATCTGCTATGGTGGCTATGGATTTTCAATACAAATTGCTTAGAATAAATAAAAAAGTAATGTTCCAACTGGATTCACATCTACAGTTAGCAGTAGCAGTACATATTACAAATAGAGATGTTGCTGTAGCTATTTCATATAGTGGAAATACAAAAGAAGTAAATTTAGCAATAGAGGAAGCGAAAAAAAATGGTGCCACTACTATAGCTATAACTAAATGTGGAAAAAGCAATTTAAGCAATATTGCAGATATAAATCTAAATATACCCAGTATAGAAAAAGATTTGAGAATAGGGGCAATTTCTTCTAGAACATCTCAATTATTTGTAACTGATAGTTTATTTTTAGGAATTGCAAAGGAAAATTTAGATAAAACAGAAAAGAATTTAATTAGTACAAGAAATTTAGTAGAAGTTTTAAAAAGAGAATAGATTATAAAACTTTTTATTTAGAACTGAAAAGTTAATTTATATTGTGAAGCAATGAGTATAATAATTCATTGCTTTTATTTATTTAAACATAAGAAAGAATACTAAAATTTATTTTAGGTTATATGGAAATAATCTTATATAAATTTATGAAATAATATTTCATAAAATAAATAAAATACTTGAAATTTTATTTCTTAAGGGTATAATGAAGATGAAAGAAAAGGTTTTCACATTCTTTGATATATAAATTATGAGGAGGTTTTAAGTATGACTAATATTAGTTTAGATAAATTAGTAACTGAGAGTAGAAATGAAAACACTAAAAATATAGATAGAGTTGAAACTTTAGAGATGTTAAAGATGATAAACGATGAAGATAAAAAAGTTGCAGAAGCCGTAGAAAAAGAGCTTATTCATATAGCAAAGGCTGTTGATAAAATAGGAGAAGCATTTTTTAATGGAGGTAGACTTATATATGTAGGAGCTGGTACATCAGGAAGATTAGGAGTATTAGATGCATCAGAGTGTCCACCAACATATGGGGTGAGTTATGATTTAGTAAGAGGGATTATAGCAGGAGGACAATCAGCTATGTTTAAAGCTAAGGAAGGAGCAGAAGACTCTAAAAAACTTTGTATTAAAGATTTGAAGAATATTAATTTTGCTGAAAATGACATATTGGTTGGAATTGCAGCTAGTGGAAGAACACCCTATGTTATAGGAGGACTAGAATATGCAAATGGCATAGGTGCTACAACAATTTCAGTTACATGCAATCCAGAATCAGAAATGTCTAAGATTGCAAATATTTCAATAGCACCAGTAGTAGGGCCAGAAGCTATAACAGGATCTACTAGAATGAAAGCAGGAACAGCTCAAAAAATGGTTCTAAATATGTTATCAACGGGTGCTATGGTTAAGACTGGTAAGGTCTATGGTAACTTGATGGTTGATTTAAAAGCTACTAATGAGAAATTGGTAGAAAGAGCTAAAAGAATTGTTATGCAGGCTACAGGGGCTAAAAGAGCGCAGGTGGAAAAGATTCTTGAAGAAACAAATTTTGATGTTAAGTTGTCCATTTTTATGATAGAAAGTTCATTAGATAAAATAAAAGCTAAGAAAATACTAGACAAAAATAAAGGGTATATAGTAGAAGCAATAAAAGAAATAAGTTAAACACAAAATAAGTAGATAAAAATAGAATAAATTATAGGGTGTAATTTAAATAAGATTATTATTTAAATTTAAAATGTTCAATTATATTTAAAAATAAATAATAAAATAAAGGGGGATTTTATTATGTCAAATGTAAAAGATATAGCCCAAAGTATATATGACATAATTGGTGGCAGTAGCAATATAGTTTCATTTACACATTGTATGACGAGATTAAGACTTGTGCTTAAAGATCAAAGTAATCTAAATATGAAGGCTATAAAAAAAATTGATGGAGTCATGGGGGTAGTAGAGCAACAAAATCAACTTCAAATAATTCTTGGACCAGGTAGGGTAAATAAAGTTACAGAGGAATTTGAAAAGATTTGTGGAATTCAGACAGAAGAAGTAACAAAAGAGGTTGAGTTTGGAGATGGAAGTAAGTTAAGAGAAGAAATAAAGGAAAAGAATGCAACGCCATTTAAATTATTTTTAAAGAAATTATCTAATATATTTATACCATTAATTCCAGCATTTATAGCTTGTGGATTAGTTACTGCAATACTAAATATAGTGCTTAAATTAGATCCGGCATTTGCAGAAACAACAGTTGGAGGATTATTAAAAATAGCAGGTAATGCAGTGTTTTGGGGGTTGAATTTATTTGTAGGTGTTAATGCAGCTAAAGAATTTGGTGGTTCTCCAATGCTTGGAGGTACTATGGCGGCTATAATATCTCATCCAGAATTAGCTAAAGTAACATTGAATGGGCAAAAGCTTTTACCTGGTAGAGGCGGCATTATTGCAGTATTATTAGTTGTTGCATTTTCAAGTTTCTTAGAAAAGAAAGTAAGAAAAATAATGCCAGATTCATTAGACTTATTTATGACTCCATTAATAGTAATATTAGTATCAACTTTTGTTTCAATATTTGCATTGCAACCAGCTGGTGGATTTATTTCAGATGCTATAGGTAATGGAACTAAAGCAGCAATTTCAGGTGGTGGAGCCGTAACAGGATTTATATTAGGAGGATTTTTTCTACCATTAGTAATGACAGGATTACATCAAGGATTAACACCAATACATGCAGATCTATTAAAAACTACAGGGTTAAATCCACTTCTTCCAATACTAGCTATGGCAGGAGCAGGACAAGTAGGAGCGGCTATAGCGGTATTATTAAGAACTAAAAATAAAAGATTAAAAAAGACAATAATTTCAGCATTACCAGTAGGGATTATGGGAGTTGGAGAACCTCTTATATATGGTGTAACATTGCCATTAGGAAAGCCATTTATAGGAGCATGTATAGGGGGAGCAGTAGGCGGTGCAGTTCAAGCTTTATTTAAAGTTTCTTCAACATCAATGGGATTATCTGGATTACCATTAGCCGCAATAACTAGTACACCATTATTATTTGTTATAGGTTTAGTAGCAGCATATATAGGTGGATTTTTTGCAACATTACTTTTAGGATTTGAAGATCCAATAGAATAATCTTTAATATATATAAAGCTATAGTTAAATATCATTAATATATTAATGAGTAAAGTAAAAAAATAATAGATGAAATATTCGGGAAAAATTCAATGTAAAAATATAAAGAGGCTATGTCAAAATAAGATTAGCTTTAATTTTAATATAGTAAATATAAATAATACATGTAATAAGCATATGAATAAGCTTTAGTAGTTCTTAATTTGACGGAATTAAAAATTTTTGTAATTTCTCACAGGACGTGAGGAGCCAGTAGTGAAGCCAAGGATGGCGCCTTTACTGGGTAAAAAAATTTTTATGGAGTCAAATTTAGAACTACTTAGCAAAATGAAGTGCTTTATGAATGTATTATTTATATTTACGGTTTTAAAATTAAAGCTATTTTGAGACAGTACCTAAATGTTTGTAACAAGGAGATTGATTATGGGTAAGGGAATATCAGTTTTTTTAGGAATGGATAATAGTATAGATGAGATATTGGAATTAATTAAAATAGCAAAAAATAATGGTTATGATAGAATATTTACATCGCTTCATATTCCAGAAGCTAATTATGAGGCTATAGTAGAGAGTTTTAAAAAGGTTTTAGATATAGCAAAAGAAATAAATATGAAAATAATTGCGGATATATCACCTAAAGGCTTTGAATATCTAGGAATTAAAGATATGGATTTAAGTAAAATTAAAGAGATGGGTATAGGTGTATTAAGACTAGATTTTGGATTTACAAATGAGCAAATCGCTAAATTTACAAATAATAACTTAGGGATAAAGGTTGAGCTTAATGCATCAACAGTGACAAAAGATTTCTTTAACAAATTAAATAAGTATAATGTTAACTATAAAAACATTCAAGCATGCCATAATTATTATCCTAGAAAAGATACAGGGATTTCAGAGAGTTTGTTCTTAAAAAAGAACGCTATGCTAAAGGAATTAGGAGTAAAAATTTCAGCATTTATACCTTCTTTAGTAGGAAAAAGAGGACCTATATATGAAGGACTACCTACCATTGAAAAACATAGATTTATGAAGCCTTATTTATCTGCAAAGCATTTATTTGCAATGGGTGTAGACAATATTTTCTTTGGAGACTCAATGCCATCAAAGGAAGAAATAATGGAAGTTGGAATGATTAAAGAAGATATAATAGAGCTAAGTGTAAGTTTAGAGGATGATTCTTTAATAGCATGCAATTATCTAAATAATGATTTTTATACGAATAGAACTGATGCGGCTGAAAATGTTATAAGGGCAGCAGAAGCAAGACTTATGTTAAACCACGATATAATAGAGTCATTTAATACAATAGAAAGGGAATTAGGAGATGTAACTTTAGACAATAAAGGATATTTAAGATATATGGGAGAACTAGAGATAGTACTTAAGGATTTAGGAAAAGATGATAGGGTAAATATTATAGCAAAAGTAAAAAAAGATGAACTGTTTTTATTAAAGTATATAAATGAAGGAAAAAAATTTAGATTTAAAATAAAATAATTAATATTTATAAAACAAGAAATAAGAGGATGTCTCGAAATAGAATAGATTTAATTCTAACACTGCAAATATAAAAATTAAATCTATTTTAAGATACCCTCTTATAATAATTTTATCCTTTAATTAATAATGAAACCTACATAATTCATAATAAGTATTGAATATTAGTGATATAACATTCAATTGCAATTAAGATAAAATAGTTATAAAATTTAAAATAACATATCTCTCATATCTGTGCATGAAATGAGAGGTTTTTGTAATAATTATTTACTATACTATTATTTGTAAGGGAGATGGCTTGATGGAATGGTTAGAAAGATTAAATGAATCGCTTAAATATATTGAAGAAAACTTAGATGGAGAAATTGAATATGAAAAGGCAGCAAAAATTGCATGTTGTACTGTATATCATTTTCAAAGAATGTTTTCATATATAGCAGGAATACCATTATCAGAATACATAAGAAATAGAAGATTAACAAGAGCTGCTTTAGATTTACAAAATGGAGATAAGGTAATTGATGTAGCCGTACGCTATGGATATGAGTCTCCGACTGCTTTCAATAGAGCTTTTCAAAAGATACATTATGTATCACCTTCAGTAGCACAAAAAGAGGGAACCTTTCTAAAAGCATATCCTCCCATTAGTTTTAAAATAACAATAAAAGGGGTAGGAGAAATGAAGTATAGTATAGTTAAAAAGGAAGAGATCAGAATAGTGGGAGTAAAAGCACTATTAGAAAAGAATATTGAGGAAAATTTTAAAACTGTACCAAAATTATGGCAAGAAGCAGCACAAAGTGGAGTAATTAGCCAGATAATATCTCTTATGAATGCAGATTCTAAGGGAATATTAGGGGTTAGTGCTTGTGTGGATAGCTTAGATAAATGGGAGTATTATATAGCTACCCAAACAGATAAAGAAGTACCAAAGGGTATGGATGAATATATAATACCAGCAGGTACTTGGGCAGTTTTTCCTGGAGAGGGTGCTATGCCAAACGCAATTCAAGAAATCGAAAAAAGAATAATTACAGAGTGGTTACCAACGTCAGGGTATGAATATGCAGATGCACCAGATATTGAATTATATTTAAATGAAGATCCAACTAATGCAAAATTTGAAGTTTGGGTACCAATTAGAAAGAAGTAATATAATTAGTTCAATACTTATTATAATCTGTGAGGTGAATATTTTTGGGGAAAGCAAGAGTATCACAAATAACAGCATATTTTAATTGTAATATAAAGTTTGTTTGGAATGTAGTTACTAATAATAGTGATTATAAATGGAGGAGTGATCTTAAAAGAATCGACATTGTTAAAGATGGAAAAGAATTTATTGAATACACTCATAGCGGAATTACTACAAAATTTATTATTACTAAAAAGAATGAGTATAGTGAATATGAATTTAATATGGAAAATAAAAGGTTTACTGGCTTTTGGACTGGATATTTTTTAGAAACAGAGACAGGTGGAACAAAAATAGTTTTTACAGAAAATATCTTTATTAAAAATCCTATCATTAAGGTGTTATCTTATTTTTTTATGGATTTAAAGAAAATGCAGAGAACCTATGTTTCAGATTTAAAAAAGAAGTTAGGCGAGCAATGATGACAAAAAATGAAATAATATTTAAAGAGGAAACTTGCAAAAGTGCTTTAACTAGATTAAAGAGGAAGATGCCTTATGGGTGGGATCTAAATATTTATAGAGGATGTCAACATGGATGTAAATATTGCTATGCTGTGTATTCTCATAAATATTTAGATTCAATAGACTTTTTTACAGATATTCATATAAAAACTAATATAGTAGATGAATTAGAGAAGGAGTTAAGAAATAATAGTTGGAAAAGAGAAGTTGTAAATATTGGCGGTGTAACTGATAGTTATCAGCCAGTAGAGGCTAAATATAAACTTATGCCTGAAATATTGAAACTTTTTATAAAGTATAAAACACCGGCTATAATCTCAACAAAATCAAAACTTATATTAAGAGATTACGATTTAATAGATGAACTATCAAGAATAACTTATGTTAATATTGCAGAGACGATAACTACTATGGATGAAAGTGTTAGAAGAAAGATAGAGCCATTTGGAGCAACAAGCTTAGAGCGATTTGAAGTTTTAAAAGAGTTTGGAAAAACTAACGCCAGTACTGGGTTGCATGTTATGCCAATAATACCATATATTACTGATAGTTATGAGAATTTTCATAGTATGTTTAAGATGGCAAATGACTGTAAAGTTAACTATGTATTACCAGGAACTCTTTATTTAAGAGGAGATACTAGGGGGATATTTTTTAATTTTATAAGAGAAGAATATACACATTTATATGAAAAGTTACAAGTCTTATATAGAAAAGGTGGGGCAAGTAAAGAGTATAAAGAAAAATTATATTTAGTAGTTAATGAATTAAGAGATAAATATAATCTGTCTAGTACTTATACTAAGGCCATGAAAGAAAAAATGAATACTGAGGGAAATATTCAGATCTCATTATTTGATAAATAAGAATCTACTAGCTTAGATGGTAGATTCTTATTTTGTTAAAGAGAGATTACGGATAAAAATTGACTCTTAAACATATGTTTGGTAAAATTATCTAAAATAGATTTTTAAGAAAGAGTGAAAAGATATGGGGTTAATTAAAGAAGAAAATAACATTAGTATGGATGTAATGTGGAAGACATTTAATGGTGTAGGATTAGAACATTTGCTATTATTGAAGAATCATGAGAATATTAAAGTAAATTCAGTTATTTTAACAATGAGAGGTAATATGCCAGTTCGTATATTGTACAATATATACTGCGATTTAGATTGGAAAGTTAAGAAATTTGATATACAGATATTTTGTGATAAACATAAAAATATTATATTACAATCAGATGGAAATGGAATTTGGATAACTGATAGTAATGAATCAGTAGAAGATTTGAAAGGGTGTATAGATATTGATATTTCTATTACACCTTTTACAAATACAATTCCAATCAGACGGTTATTATTAAAGGTAGGGGAGTCAAAAGAAATAAAGGTAGTTTATGTTGATATTTATAATTATAGTTTAACACCTGTAAAACAGCGGTATACTTGCTTAGACTCAAATCTTAATGGTTATAAATATAGATATGAAAATTTAAACAATGGGTTTACAGCGGAGTTTTTCGTGGATAAAGAAGGGGTTGTTATAGATTACCCAGATTTATTTGAAAGGGTTTATAATATTGAAAGTTAAAAATAGTTTTATTTTTAGTATGAACCTAAATATATTAAAATCAAAGAAGTGGTTGCTATAGATTACCCAGATTTATTTGAAAGGGTTTATAATATTGAAAGTTAAAAATAGTTTTATTTTTAGTATGAACCTAAATATATTAAAATCAAAGAAGTGGTTTTAATTAGGGTTAATATACTATAGATTATAAATATTCAATGTTGGTATCAAAGAAGAATATGATATAGCATATTCTTCAAATAAAGATGCATGTTAATTATTTCTTTATGAATTTTACAATGTAAAATAAAGTTTATTAAGTCTAAGTTCCAGGGATACATGCAATACTGGCTTATTTATTTAGAAATTTAATTTTAGGAGTGGTAGAAACATGGATAAAAATGTTGCATGGTATATTGAAAAACAGGCTGAAAGAACTATAAAAAATCTAAATAGCCGCAATATGGAAGGATATTATATCAATAATATAGATCAATTATTTAAAAAATTAAAAGAGCTTATACCAGAAGGTTCAATAGTTGGTGTAGGAGATTCGATGACTCTTTTTGAAGCTGGGGTAATAGATTTTTTAAGAAGTGGAAATTTTAATTTTTTAGATAAATACCAAGATAAACTGACAAGTGATGAAAAAAGAGAGATATATATTAACAATTTTTCTACAGATACTTTTATTTGTAGTACTAATGCCATAACAGAAAGTGGAGAACTTTATAATATAGATGGAAATGGAAGTAGAGTTGCGCCGATAATATATGGACCTAAACAGGTTATTCTTATAGTTGGAATAAATAAAATTGTTAAAAACATAGAAGAGGCTGAAATTAGAGTAAGAAGCTATGCTGCTCCTATTGATGCAAAAAGATTAAATAAAGACACACCATGTACAAAACTTGGTTATTGTGTTGATTGTAAAAGTCCAAATAGAATCTGTAATGATTTTGTGGTAATTAGGGGACAGTTTATTAAAGGGAGAATAAAGGTGTTAATCCTTGGAGAAAACTTAGGTTATTAAATTGTTTACTTATAATTAAAAGTACATAGTAATATAAAACAAACTATATTTAAATAGGTTAGGGTAGAATTATGCCATAAATTATGTGGAGTTTGTTTTTAAAAGATTAAAAGAACTGCTTATATAGGCAGTTCTTTTGTTATTCATAAAAAGATATAGTGACATATATGAAAAAAATTAATAGGGATTGCTTTTGTGCATTAATTTTAAATGAAAAGGAAATATTAATACATAGTTATATTTATTTAATAAGAAGTAACGGAGGTAATTTTGAATGAAAAAGCTATCCACAAGTATAGCTATATTTTTGTGCGTAATACTAATTTTAGGGCAAATTAGAATCTTTAAAAATGTTGTTTTCCCTAGTGAAATAAAGCATGAAAATAATAGGACTCATTTAAATACAGGAAATACCATTAGAATTTCAGGGAAATCTTCAAAAGAGATAGGTACTAAAGTTACAGATATATTGTTTCCAGCTTTAGACTATGAAAGTAAGCCCGACGGATTAATTATTTATAAGGGAGATAATTGGAAAGATATATTAGCTTTAATGCCTCTTGTAAAAAAATATAATAGTACCATAATACCTTTTAATGAAAAGGACGAAAGTTCTCTTGTAAGTTATATAAATAAATTAAAACCAAAGGGAATTTCAAAATTAAATGGTGCGCAAGTTATTATTTGTGGTGATAACATAAATACATTAAAAAACAATTTAAAAGGAAAGGGTATAAGGGTAACTAATATAAATTATAAGGATACAAATAGTATTTTACAGGAAGTTTATAATAATATTTTTTTAAATTCTAATAAATCTTATGGCTTTATAGTTTCAGATGAGAATCCATTAATGACTATTCCAGTAGCAACATGGATGGTGCAAAATGGAGGCGTTCCATTGTATTTAAATAGTGAAAAGAAACTTTATACCGCTTCAAAAAAAATATTACCGCATATAAGCAAAATATATGTAGTTGGAAAGAAAGATAATGCTGATGATGAATTTATTAAATCTTTAAAAGTACCTGTAGAAAAAGTATATGGATATAATGCTGAAAATTTTGCTGTTAATTTTGCCAAATTTTATGATAGAGAAGAAGGTTTTGGGTGGCACAGCAATAAAAGCAGAGATGATAGTAATCACAACTTTATATTATGTTCAAAAGAAGAACCATTAATGGCTTTAATAGGAAGTCAGCTTGCCTTTAAGGGAAAAGTAGGAGCAATTCTTTGGACGGATAAGAACTATTTGTCTCCTTTAACAGAGAATTATCTTTGGAGAATGAAGCCTAATTATTGGGTAACTCCAGCGGAGGGACCTTATAATAGTTTATGGGTAATAGGCAATGAAAATATATTACCTTTTTCAATTCAAAGTAGAGCAGATTATACTGAAGAAATTAAGCCTTATAAAACTATGGGAGATCAAGGTGTTAGCGGATTGGATGGTATCTCTATAATATTTAGTTTAATATCAATATTAGGTGCTATATGGGTTTCACTTCATTTATATTTTAGAATGAAAAATTTAAGTACATTAACAAAGCTTATGTGGATACTTACAGTATTACTTTTAGGACCTATAGGTATATGGTTTTATATAATATCTTATATAAATTCACCTTGGATAAAGATGAATGGGAAAATCATTTATCTTAGATCTTTGTGGAAACAAACCTCTGTAGCAACTTTATCTGGTTTAGCTTTTGGAGGGGCTAGTTTGATTGTAGTAAATTATATATTAACTTATATAGGTTCGCCATTAATTCCCTTTTATGCGAGATTTGGTTTTTATTTATTAGGTAATCCTATGATAATAAAGATGTTAATATCTTATTTAATATCTTTTTTATTAGATTTATTTGTTTTTAGACCTACTATGTTAATAGAAATGAAGGATATTAAATATAAAGATGCAGTAAAAGAATCAGTACTTTTAGTTTTTATTTCTGTTACATCAATTTCAATAGGAATGAGGTTAAGTATATGGTGGTTTAACATGTCTTATTCTCCTACAATGCTTCAGGAAGATAATATATTATGGTTTGGTTTTATGGCTATATCAGTATTTATAGGATTTTTAACCGCATATATTCCTAATTGGATTTTAGTTAGAAGTGGTAAAAAAATGGGCACCCTATAATAAATTATTTTTTCCAACTAAAAATTTAGAGGTATAAAAAAAGAGGTGATAAATTGATAACAAATGAAAATTTGAATAAAATATATAAGATAGTTTTAACTATTATTCTTATAATTTCTACTTTTCTTATAGGCTTATTATTTTTTTATAAACCTAATTATTATAAAAATAAAATTAATATAAAAAATGAAAATAGATATCAAAGAGTTACTGCAAATACAGTTAGGATAGAGGGGAAAGATTTATATGAGACTTGCACATCTATATCACAAATAGTTTATCCATCTACATTTAGAGGAGATAGACCTAACGCAGTTATATTAGTTAGAAGTGATAAAGTACAGGATGCTATGTTAGCTGCTAGAGTTTCCCATGATCCTATAAATGCTCCTATACTTTTTACTAAAAAGAATAGTATTCCAGAAAGTACTTTAAAGGAAATAGAAAGACTAAATCCTGAAGGATTATTTGTAGATGGTAATGCAAAAATTATATTAATAGGTGATATAGGTGAAGAGATAAAAAATACTTTGAATAAAAAAAATTTAAAATATAGACATATAAAAGGAAAAGATGTTTATGATTTAAGTCTTAACATTGACAATTATTTAGCTGCATTTCAGGGAGATCATAAGGATGTAGTAATAATAGCGCCTATAGAGAAACCGGAGTATTCTCTAGCACAAGCTTCTTGGAATGCTCATAATGGAGATGGATTCTTTTTTGTAGAAAAAAATAAAGTGCCAGAACCTGTTAAAAAAGCTCTTAAAGCTAGATATGGCGGTGCTTATATTTATATATTAGGAGATAAAATTCATATATCTAATAAAGTTAAAAAGGAACTTGCCAAATATGGTCATGTAGAGAGAATCCCTGGTGGGGAGAATATATATAATCAAGCAGTTTCTTTTGCAACTTACAAAGATGTAGGTAAAAATTTTTCATGGTGGTTTCATAAAAAAAGTAGAGATTTTGGTTGGGGAATTACACAACCAGGGCATAATTTTATATTTGTAAATCCTGATAATTGGCAGGTAGCAGTAGCTTCATCCCTATTATCACATAAGGGAAAACATGCCCCTATACTTTTAGTATATAAAAATTCTATACCAGAAAACTTAAAAGATTATCTTTATACTATAAAGCCAAGTTACATTTCTTCACAGGAAATTAGTAATAACCATGGATGGATAATAGGAAACAGTGATTATATTAGTGATATAAATCAAGTTAAAATTGATAGTCTTTTAGAAGGTGAAAGGAGCAATAGGTAATGGCGTCAGGGGATACTGAAATTCAAGAACAGATGCAGCAACAAATGAAACAAAGGCTTGAAAACCTACCTAGATTTACTTATAGAGTTACAAGATTTTTTAAAAATAAAAGTGATTTACAGCAAGCTATTGATGATTTGAATAATGGAGGTATTCCTAATCTTAATAGCAAGAAACTTACAGATAATTATATAGAGGAAATATATGAAATGTGCTTTTTATTTAAAATAGAGGGAAGAAAAGTTTTAAAAGGTTTTATATATGGAGCTTTAATAGGTGCAATTTTAGGAATACTGCAGGGAGGGGGATTTTTAGCTTTTCCTCTATTAAATCCTATTTCAGCTGGAGGAATGATGGTTTCAACCTTAATAATTTCACTTATTGTATCTGTAATATGTGGAAGTTTTACAGCTATAGTTTTACTTTTTAGGCCTATAAAAAAAGTAGATTCATCCTTTTATATGCTTACGGTTTATTCAGATTATGAAAATAAGCAGACTATAGAGGATATATTAAATAAACATATAACTTTTGAAATATAGTTTCCTTATGCACATTTAAATTATAAAATGTATAGATTTAACCGATATTATAATTTTATTTATGTGTAATTATTATTTAATGTAAATAACTTAATTAAATAAAATAAAACACTATCAAATTTATAAAAAATGTATTTGATAGTGTTTTATTTACAAAACTTTGGTTGCTATTTTTTATAAGTGTGTATTATTGTTGTTGTTGATCTTGTTGCTGTTGTTGCATTTGAATTTCTTGCTGTATTTGTTGTTGTTGTTGTTCAGGCTGATATTGAGGTTCTTCGCTCATAACAAAATTAATTCTGCTTTGAAGCATGTTTTCACACATTTTCATATTTTCAGCCATTTGATTAAACATTTGTTTTGCATTAGGATCATCTGTATCCATAGAAAAAGTTTTACAATTAGATTCGGTGCTCTTTAACATTTCCATTGTTTGATTAAGTTTATTAATAACAGTCATTAATAATACCTCCAATTTTTATAATTCATTATTTAGTATTTCATAGTATAAATAAATTTATACTAATTAGTAAATTTATAATGAAAAAAGTAATTGAATGTTCTATATGTTAAATTTTTCTACAAGGGTTGTTAAATCCATAACCATGTTACTAGTTGTTTATGAAGCAGAAATTAAGTTTTTATATATTAAACCGATATTAATATGACATAAAAATTTTAGTGATTTATAAATAAGGAGAACTTATTATGTTAACAGAAGAAATACTTGAAATTGCAAATAATATTAAAGAAGAGTTAATAGATGTAAGAAGATATATGCATATGTACCCAGAATTATCCTTTGAAGAATTTAAAACCAGTGAATTTATAAAAGAAAAACTTAAAGAACATAATATAAATTATATTGAGGATTTTCATAAAACCGCTGTTGTAGCTTTAATTAAAGGTAGAAAAGAAGGTAAAACTATATTAGTAAGAGGTGATATAGATGCATTACCTATTGAAGAAAATAACAGTTTAGAATATAAATCTTTAAATAAAGGAGTAATGCATGCTTGTGGCCATGATGCACATATAGCTTGGACTTTGGGTACTGCAATAATATTAAATAAACTAAAGGATAAAATAAAAGGCAATGTAAAATTTATATTTCAGCCTGGAGAAGAAAATCAATGGGGAGCTAAAGAGATGCTGAAATATGGTATTTTAGAGAATCCTAAAGTAGATGCAGCCATTGCAGGCCATGTATGGCCAGACGTAGAATCAGGGAAAATTGCTATAGTAAATGGATGTGCTATGGCCTGTGCAAATAAATTTAGAATAGAAATAATAGGAAAAGGTGGCCATGGAGCGTCCCCACAAGATACTTTAGATCCTATTGCAATAGCTAATGAGGTATATATGGCTATTCAACAAATTGTAAGTAGAAAAGTAGATCCTTATGATTCTGTAGTTATTAGTATTGGAGTTTTTAAGGCACAGGGTTCTTATAATATAATACCAGATAAAGTTGAAATGGAGGGTACTATAAGAACTCTAAGTAAGGATAAAATGAAGGAAATAATAAGATTAATAGATAATATTTTAAAAGGAATTGTGCTAATACAAGGGGCAAAGTATAGATTTGATGCTACAGAAGGCGTATATCCATTAATAAATAGTGAAGAATTCGTATATTTAGCTAGAGAGGCAGTAGTTAAAGTTTTAGGAGAAAGCAATGTGGAAATATTAAAGCATGGATCTATGACAGGAGATGATTTTTCTTATTTTCTAAATAAAGTCCCGGGAGTATTTATGTATATTGGTACTTTAAATAATGAAAAAAATATAAATAAACCTCTTCATAACTGTAATTTTGATATTGATGAGGATATTATATATAAAGCATCAACAGTATTGTCACAATTAGTTATTGATTATTTAAATTCTTAAATATAAAAAAGTATAATTTAATAAATTATGACGGTTGTTCTTAATTTAAAATTAGGGGCAACTTTTTTATTTTTGCATAATTATCTAATTTAAGATATTTATTTCTAATTTTATTAAATATCAATAAATTACCAATAAAAATCAATAAAATTTTTTAAAAAAGTATTGTATAATTATAAAATAATATGTATAATAATAAAAAATAAAAAACTATAACCCTTGATATTTAAAGAATATACGGGGGTGGTTATTGAAAAAAATATGTATAAATATAAAAAGGGGTGCGCTATTATGAAGAAAACTTTGCTTTTAGTATCTAGTGTTATTCTAAGTATTGCATTATTAGGTGGATGTGGGAAAACTGATAAAAAATTAAATTCTCTTGAAAAAATTAAAAAGGAAGGAAAGATTACAGTAGGGTTAGATGATTCTTATCCTCCTATGGAATTTAGAGATAAAGAAAATAAACTTGTGGGCTTTGATATAGACTTAGGAAATGAAATAGGTAAAAAGTTAGGCGTAAAAACTGAATATACAACTACAGATTTTAATGGTATATTATTGGCTCTTAACTCAGGTAAATTTGATGTTATTATTTCAGGATTAAGTATTACTGATAAAAGAAAAGAGGCTATAGATTTTTCTGAACCTTATGTAATGGGAGGACAAGTTATAGCAACTAATAAAAATAACAATACTATAAATAAATTAAGCGATTTAAAAGATAAGACTATAGGATGTCAGTTAGGTTCCACAGGAGATAAAGCTGCTACAGAAATAAAAGGGTTAAAAGAGATTAAAAGATATGACAAAATTACAGAAGCCTTTCATGAATTATTAGCAGGAAGAATAGATGCTGTTATAATGGATGCACAGGTAGGAGGATATTATATATCTAAAGAAAAAGATAAGTATAAAGTTTTAGAGGAAACTGTAAGTAAGGAACCAATGGGTATAGGCTTTAAAAAGGAAGATAAAGAATTAAAAGAAGCGGTTCAAAAGGCTTTAGATGAATTGAAAGAAGAAGGAAAATTATCAAAGCTTTCTATTAAGTGGTTTGGATTTGATACTTATAAAAAATAAAATTTTTAGGTAATAAAGAAGAAATGCAACCATTGACAAGGTTATATAAAACATTTTAGATATAATCATAAATTAAATTGTAGAAGGGAGTAAGAACTTGGATTTTAATATTATAAAACAGATAACACCAGTTTTAATAAAAGGAAGTATAATTACTATTGAATTAACGGCTATTTCTGTATGCTTAGGTAGTATTATTGGTATTATAGTGGCTTTATTAAAATTATGTAATAATAAATTAGTTTTTTATGTTGGAGGATTTTACACTTGGATTTTTAGAGGAACTCCACTATTGTTACAATTATTTTTTATATATTATGGACTACCCTTTGTAGGTATAAAATTTACACCTTTTTCAGCTGCTATTTTAGGATTAAGTTTAAATGCTGGTGCGTATACAGCTGAAATAATAAGAGGTGGAATTATTTCAGTAGATAAGGGTCAATTTGAGGCTTGTAGAGCTCTAGGCTTTAATTATTTTCATACTATGAAGAATATAATTTTACCACAAACCTTTAAAATAATAATTCCATCTTTAGGCAATGAATTTATAACTATGTTAAAAGATACATCATTAGTTTCTACTATAGCTATGGTGGAAGTTATGAGGTCTGCTCAGCTATTATATTCATCTACATTTAAGCCCATGGAAACTTTTATATTAACTGCTGTTCTTTATTTAATAATGACTACAATATTTACTACAATCTTTGGTGTTTTTGAAAAGAAAGCTTCCGTATATTAGTGAGGGGGATAAAATATGTATATGATAGAGACTAAAAATTTAACAAAAAAATTTGGGAAACTTACTGTATTTGAAAATTTAAATATTAATGTAAAAAAGGGAGAAGTTCTTGTTATAATAGGACCTTCAGGCTCAGGGAAAAGTACTTTTTTAAGATGTTTAAATCATATAGAAATACCTACAGATGGAGAGGTTTTTGTAGAAGGGAAAAAATTAAATATAAAAAATAAAAAAGAACTAAGAAAAACTATAGAAAAAGTGGGGATGGTTTTTCAAAATTTCAACCTATTTCCTCATAAAACAGTTATGCAAAATATTATGGAAGCTCCCTTAACTGTTAAAAAAGAAAATAAAGAAGAAGTTTTACAAAAGGCAGAAAAACTTTTAGAAAAGGTTGGCTTAAAAGATAAAGCTAATGTATATCCATCAAAACTTTCAGGTGGACAAAAACAAAGGGTTGCTATAGCTAGAGCATTAGCTATGAATCCAGATATAATGTTATTCGATGAACCAACTTCAGCTTTAGATCCAGAACTTGTAGGAGAGGTTTTAATAGTTATGAAGGATTTGGTTAAAGAAGGTATAACTATGGTGGTTGTAACCCATGAAATGGGATTCGCAAAGGAAGTAGCAGATAGGGTAATTTTTATGGATGGAGGAAAAATAATAGAAGAAGCATCACCACATGAGATTTTTACAACGCCTAAGCATAAAAGAACAAGAGAATTCTTAAATAAAGTTATAAAGGAATAAGTATTAAAGTAGCATTTAATCTAAAGCAGATTAAATGTTATTTTTTTTCATAGATTTATTGCAGTTTAGAAAAAAACATGGTAATATTTAAATATAATAACTGGATAATTATTATTTGGTAATAATAATTAGAGTAAATGATGCTATAATAAACAATCTTTAATTTTATTAATAAATAAGAAGAACTTTAGGAGGACGGGTTATGGAAAATTTAAAAGTAAAAAACAAAATACTTTTCATGAGTTCAATTATGTTGATTTTTACAATAATTGTAGGGGTAACAGGATATTATTTTAATGCTAAATCTAATAAAGCTATTAAAAAACTATATGAAGATAATCTTATTAGTGTAAAAGTATTAAATGATGCAAGAGCTCAAGCAAGGGGGGCAGAAGCAGATGTTGCTAGAATAGTCATCTTATCTAAGGATGTAAAAACTCAGGAAAAATTAAAAAAAGATATTGAAAGTAGAGTGGAAAAATTTAATAAAGATATTGAAGAATTTAAAAGAATAGGTCTCAATAGTGAAAAGGAAAAAGAACTTTTAGAGTATATGGAAAAAAATTTAAATGAGTTTAGACAAAGAAGAGAAGAAGTATTTAAAGTAGCTAAGGAAGGAAAAATGGATTTAGCTGCTAAAAGATTTAGTGAATTAAATGAGGTAAATGAAAATTATCAGACAGCTCTTATAGAATTATCAGATTATAATGTTAAAGAGGCAGAAAAATTTAAGATTGAGAATGATAGAGCTAATGTTTTTTCAAATAGATTTATAACAATAATTTTAATTTTAAGTATAATTATAGCTCTAGTTATTACTAATATAATTTCTAAATCTATAATTAATCCATTAAAGGAATCAGTAGAATACTTAGATAAATTGTCTACAGGAGATTTTACGGAAAAGGTTTCAGATAAGCTTTTAAAGCGAAAAGATGAAGTTGGACAATTAACTAATGCAGTTAGCACAATGTATGAATCTATAAGAAATATAATAAATGATGTTTTAAATGAAATGACTAATTCAAGTAATGTAGTTAATAACATAGATGAAAACATTAATGGTTTAGATAAGAGAATACAAGAAAGTTCAACAGCTACAGAAGAATTATCTGCTAGTATGGAGGAGACAGGAGCTTCAGCAGAGGAAATGAGTGCAACTTCAGAGGAAATAGAAAAGGCCGTAGAGGATATAGCATTAAAAGCAGAAGAGGGTGCAAGTAGTGCAGGCAAAATATTAACTAAAGTGGAAGAACTAAAATTTAATGCTATAGAATCTCAAAAAAATGCAAATAAAGTTAAAACTAATATAGATAGTGCCACCAAAGATGCTATAGAAAAGTCTAAAACCATAGAAGAAATAAATATATTATCTGAAGCTATACTTGAAATAACTTCTCAAACAAATTTATTAGCTTTAAATGCGGCTATTGAAGCTGCAAGAGCAGGAGAATCTGGTAAAGGGTTTGCAGTAGTAGCTGAAGAAATAAGGAAATTAGCAGAACAATCAAGTCAAACTGTAGTGAGAATACAAGATACTACAAAGGAAGTATTGAAAGCTGTAGAGGAGCTTAAAAAAAATTCAAGTAATGCATTAAACTTTATAGATAGTTATATAGTAAAAGCTCACCAAGATACAGTAGAAGTTTTTGATTCTTATAGTAAGGATGCTACCTATTATAATGATATATCTAATGATTTAAGTGCTACATCAGAAGAATTACTAGCTTCTATAAAAAACATAGTAGAAGTAATTAATAATGTAGCAGGTGCTGCTAATGAAGGAGCTAAAGATACCACTAATATAGCTCAAAACAATGAAAAAATCGTAATAGCTAGTGAAGATATTGTTAAATCTACAGATTCATTGAAAAAGAGTTCACAGAAATTAATAAGTTCTGTTACAAAATTTAAAATTTAATAAAATATAGATGGCCTTTTAAGAAGGGTCATCTATGTTTTTATTTGGATAAATATTAAGGCTATAATGCTATATTTTATATATTAGTTATAATAATTTTAATTTTCTCAATATGAGAAAATGTGAATAAATTATCAAAATGATACAATGTTTTTTCTCAAAATGACACAAAGGCTTAAAATTTAACAGAATTTGATACTTTGCCCATTGGCATGAATTTTGCTCATTATATATATGTGCATAAAATATATTAATTTTAGGAGGAAGGAAGGCAACATGAAAAAAATGAAATCAATTAAAAAAGCTACGGCTATGTTGTTAATTGCCTTATTTACATTGCCAATAATATTTACTGGTTGTTCAAGTAAAAAAGAACAATCAGAAAAAGATGATAAAAAAGGCAAGACAGTAGTTTATGGTGCAGAATTTGAAGATGAAAAATTAAATCCTGTATTAGCGCCGGCCTATGCTAACGATTTAATTTTTAGAGGTCTTATGAGATTTGATAAGGATAATAAGCCACAATGTGATATTGCAGAATCTTATAAGAAATCTACAGATGGATTAACCTACGATTTTAAAATTAAAAAAGGTGTAAAATTCCATGATGGAAAAGAGCTTAAAGCGGAGGATGTTGTATTTACAATAAAGTCAATACAAGATCCTAAGGTTAATACAGAGATGAAACCAGAATTTGAAGAAGTAAAGGACATAAAAGCTGAAGGTGATTATAATGTTAAGGTTACATTAGCAAAGTCTTTTCCAGCACTTTTAGACAAATTAACAATTGGAATAGTTCCAAAACATGCCCTAGAAGGAAAAGATTTAAATAATGCAGAGTTTAATCAAAAACCAATAGGAGCAGGGCCATTTAAATTTGTAAAATGGGAAAAGGGTAATAATATAACATTAGCAAAATTTGAAGACTATTATGATAAAGACAAAACAGGAAATGTAGAAAAGTTCATATTTAAATTTATACCAGACTATAATGTACGTGCTATGCAGCTTGAAACAGGGGAAATTGATTTAGCTTATGTAGAACCAAGTCAAGTAGGTAAACTAGAAAAATTAGAAAAAATAAAAATCTACAATGAAAATACAGCGGATTATAGATGTTTTATGTTTAACATGAGAAAAGAATTGTGGAAAGATGTTAATGTTCGTAAAGCTTTCAACTATGCAGTAGATAGAAAAGGTATGGTGGATGGAATAGTAAAAGGTTTTGGAGTAGAAGCTTATTCACCACTTCAAAAGAATAAATTTAATAATGCTAACGTAGAAAAATATACTTATGATTTAGAAAAAGCTAATGAATTGTTGGATAAAGCAGGTTGGAAAAAAGGACAAGATGGTATAAGAGAAAAGGATGGAAAGAAATTTGAATTTACTTTAACTGCACCAAGTACTGACGAAGTTAGAGTGAAAATAGCTAATTACTTAGCTTCTCAATTCAAAAAAATAGGAGTTACTGTTAAAGTTGCAGCACTAGATTGGAATGCTATAAAAATAGATGAATGTGAAGCCTTTGTATTAGGATGGGGAAGCCCATATGATGCAGATGATCATACATACAAATTATTCCATTCAAGTCAAATAAAGAATGGTAACAATTTTGGAGCTTATTCAAATCCTAAAGTAGATAAATTATTAGAAGAGGGAAGAACTACAGAAGATGAAGGAAAGAGAAAAGAAATATATGGTAAACTCCAAGAAGAATTAGCTAATGACCCACCATATAATTTTGAAATTTATGTAAACGCTATATATGCTGTAAACAAAAAGGTTACAGGAATAAAAGAAAAGATATTAGGACACCACGGAGCTGGATTCATATGGAATGCAGAGGAGTGGAAGGTTCAATGACCTCAAGATATATACTAAAAAGATTAGGACAGGGTATATTGATTGTATTTTTTCTAAGTATAATATCCTTTCTTATCATAAATGCTGCGCCGGGAGATCCGGCGGTAGCTATTTATGGGGGAAAAGCTGATAGATTAACCAACTCAGAAAGATCTAGAATAGTAAAAAATTATGGGTTAGATAGACCGGTAATGGAGAGATACATAAAATGGTCTGGTCAAATGATAAGAGGAGACATGGGCATATCTTACATAGAAGGAAGATCAGTGTTAGAAATATTGAAGGAAAAAATTCCAAATACTATGGTGCTTTTTATAAATTCTATACTTTTGATAAGTTTAATTTCAATGATTTTAGGATTAAAAGCAGGGTTTAATGAAGGATCTATATGGGATAAACTTCTTAGTACTTTAAGTATAATATTTTATTCTATCCCACCTTTTTGGTTAGCTCTTATTTTTATATTAGTATTTTCTGTTTATACAGGTTGGTTGCCTTCCTCAGGAAATATGAGCGTAGATGGGGAAGGAAGCGTTTTAGATGTACTAAAACATGCCATACTACCTATAGCAGTTATAGTAATTACTCATGTAGGTGCCTATTCAAGATTTATACAAGAAAAAGTAAAAGAAGAGGATAAAAGTTATTATGTTATGGTAGCTAGAGCAAATGGAGTTTTAGAAAAGAAAATAAGAAAAGGGATAACTAAAAATGCAGTAGTACCTTTTATAAATTATTTAGGCATAACTATTCCAACTTTTTTTAGTGGCTCTGTAATGATAGAAACGGTGTTTTCTTGGCCTGGTCTTGGAATGCTTACAGTTAAAGCTGCCAACTCAAGAGATTATCCATTGCTTATGGGAGCTATATTTATAACTGGAGTTTTAGTTGTTTTATGTATGATAGTTACAGATATAATAGAAATAATAGTTAATCCACATCTTAGAAAGTAGGTGCAAATATGAAGAAAAAATATTATAAAATATGGATCATAGTTTTTTCAATAATAATATTAAGCTCTGTTTTTGCATCTCTAATAACTAAGTTTAATCCTTATGAGGTAGAACTTACAAAAGTACTTATTAAGCCTAATAAAATACATATAATGGGTACGGATAGTATGGGAAGAGATGTTTTTTCAAGAGTATTGTATGGTGGAAGGGTCTCTTTAAGTGTGGCTCTATTATCTGTATTAATATCTACTACTATAGGAACCTTATATGGAGTTATAAGTGGATATTTCGGTGGAAAAGTAGACAGTGTGATGATGAGAATATTAGATACATTTTTAGCCATTCCCACATTAGTAATAATGCTTGCTCTTCAATCCATTATAAGAGGTGGTATAACAAGCATGATTATAATAATGGGACTTACAGGATGGCTTCAAACTGCAAGAATAGTAAGATCTCAAGTAATGAGTATAAAAAATAAAAATTATGTTAAGGCAGCTAGAGTGCTTGGAACTCCAACCTATAAAATTATGATAAATCATCTTTTGAGAAATAGTTTGCCAGCTATATTGGTTATATCTGTTTTAAATTGTGCACAGGCTGTTTTCACGGAAGTTTCTATGAGTTTTTTAGGTATAGGAGTACCTCAGGGAATGCCTTCCTGGGGTAGCATGCTAAACTGCGCTCAAAATGATATACTATCAGGGGCTTGGTGGATAGCCTTTTATCCAGGTATATTTACAGTAATATCTATGCTTAGTATAAACTTTATAGGAGAAGGTATTAAGAAAAAATTAGCCGCTTATTAGGGAGAAATTTAATTTTATAAATATATAGTCATTAAACAAGTTTTACAGGTTAAAAGCTTTTTTCCAATCATTCATTTAACCTTTTAGGAGGGAATAGTTTGAACATTTTAGAAGTCAAAGGCCTTAGGATAGAAGAAGAAAAAAATAAAAAGATTTTAGTTAGGAATACTGATTTTAAAGTAGAAAAAGGAAAAATTACTTGTATAGTAGGAGAAAGTGGAAGTGGGAAAACTATGACAGCCATGTCTATAATAGGAATGCTTCCAGAAGGAGTTAGAGTTACAAAGGGGGAAATACTTTTTATGGGAGAAAATGTTTTTAACTTCTCTAAAGAGAAACTAAGAGATTTTAGAGGAAAGAAAATTTTTTCTATATTTCAGAATTCTATAAATTGTTTTAATCCCTCTGTAATTATGGAAATACAAATATATGATATGATATGTAGTCATTATAGTATAGATAAGGAAAGTTTTAAAAATAAACTCATAAATATAATGAAAAATATCAATTTAAAAAATCCTGAAATTATATTAAAACAATATCCTTTTCAATTAAGTGGAGGTATGCTTCAAAGAATGATGATTGCAACCGCTATACTTATGGAACCAGATATAATAATAGCAGATGAACCAACTACTGCCTTAGATTTAACATCTCAAAAAGATATATTAAATCAATTAAAAATGATAAAAGAAAAATTAAATACTACTATATTAATGATAACTCATGATTTTGGAGTAGTAGCAGAAATTGCAGATAATGTAGTAATTATGCAAAATGGAAATATTATAGAAAAGGGAAATGTATATAATATATTTGATAATCCTCAAGAAAATTATACTAAAACTTTATTAAATGCTACCTTTAAAAGAGAGGTAACTTATGTATGTTAGAAGTTAAAAATGTAGTAAAAAGTTATAATCCTAAATTAAGTTTATTTACAAAAAATAAATTAGATTTTAAAGCTATAGATAATGTATCCTTTAAATTAAAAGAGGGAGAAGCTATAGGACTTGTAGGAGAGTCAGGCTGTGGTAAAAGTACGTTGGGAAGGCTTATTTTAAGACTGGAAAATACTACAGAAGGTTCAATAAAATACAAAGGGAAGAATATATGGAGTTTTAAGGGGAAAGAGCTAAAAAGTTTTAGAAAACAGTGTCAGATAATATTTCAAGATACATATTGTTCTTTAAATCCTAATATTAGAGTAATAGATTCCCTTATGGAGCCTTTAGATAATTATTTTACTGAGTTATCTAAAGAAGAAAAAACAAATAAAATAGAAAGTATCATAGGATTTGCTAAATTAGATAAGGATATATTAGAAAAATATCCTTCATCTATAAGTGGAGGGGAAAGACAAAGAATAAACATATGTAGAGCTTTGCTTTTAGAACCTAAGCTTTTAATTTGTGACGAAATAATATCAAGCTTAGATGTATGTACACAAGCATCAATAATGTCTATGGTAAAAGAGCTTAGAGAAAAAAGTAACACAGCTATATTGTTTATATCACATGATATAAGTGCTGTAGATTATCTTTGTGACAAGATTATTGTAATGGAATCTGGAAGAATAATAGAAACTATAGAAAATAAAAAGTTAGGGCTATATTCATATAAAAAAGATTATACAGAAAAACTTTTATCTTCGGTTCCTATAAATCATCCTTCCAAAAGAGTAAATACTATTTATTAATAAATTATTATGCTAATAATATGACTACTTAATAAAAAATTTAGAATATAAAATCTAAATTTTGTTAGAACCTCCTTTGAATAAGAATAAGAGTAAGAATAGTAATGCTTTGTTTGAAATGTAATCAAAGTATAGATGATGAAACCCTATAATATGTTAAATAATATTGTTAAATAAAATTGTTAAATAAAAAGTGAATATCTAGTGTTAAGTAGTCATATTTTAAAGAGTTGAATATAAATTTTAATGGATTTATATTCAACTCTTATTTTAATATAATGT
>NZ_BAAAAP010000022.1:0-62449 GCF_054768215.1 Clostridium sp. CTA-1 | reverse complement strand
CCTTCCAAGCTAGTTACGAGGGTTCGATTCCCTTCACCCGCTCCATAATATGCGTCTTTAGCTCAGATGGATAGAGCAACGCCCTTCTAAGGCGTGGGCCAGGGGTTCGAATCCCTTAAGACGCACCAAATAAGTGCCATTAGCTCAGYTGGTAGAGCACCTGACTCTTAATCAGGGTGCCCRGGGTTCGAAYCCCYGATGGCGCACCAGCTTGATGGCGATTTTAAGACTATATATCGGGGTGTGGCGCAGATGGGAGCGCGCGTGGTTTGGGACCATGAGGTCGCAGGTTCGAGCCCTGTCACCCCGACCATTATTAAACTGACAAGAAATATGTAATATGCGGGTGTAACTCAATGGTAGAGTGCTAGCCTTCCAAGCTAGTTACGAGGGTTCGATTCCCTTCACCCGCTCCATTTTTTTGTTCTTTTTTATTTAGTGCGCCCATAGCTCAGCTGGATAGAGTGACGGACTTCGAATCCGGAGGTCGCAGGTTCGACTCCTGCTGGGCGCACCATAGGATAACTAAATAGATAATATAAATATTTAAAATCAAGACTTAAAATATTAAGTTCTTGGTTTTTTTATTTTTATTCAAAATCCAATGCTAAATATTGTGAGAGTAATATAAACTAAATAAACAGTACAATTAGTTTGTAAAGTAAACAAAATTAATAATAAGAATTAATTTTTATTATTAAAATATTCATAATATTTGGTAGTATATGAAGGTATTGCAGCTTAAAGAGGTGATGTTAAATCATCTCTTTTTTCTTATTTATAAATAAAAAAGTAATCTATAAGTTTTATTTATAGATTACATGATTCGTATCTTTATTACAAATAACTACATAAGTGGAAATATGTTATCATAAAAATGAATTAAATTTTAGGAGGAATTTTTATGAAAAAAATTTTAGTAGAATTCGTAAACACTTGTCCATGTTGTGATGAGTATTCAGAATTTGTAAAGGAAGTGTGCTCAAAATACTCTGATGAAGTAGAGTGTAAAATTTATTATGCAGGAAAGGATATAGATTATATTAAAAAGTATGGGATGATATTAAAAGGAACCTTAATAGTTAATGAAAAGAAAAAAATAGACAAGCTATCTAAAGAAATAATAGAAAGTGAAATAGAAAAGGCTATTGGTGATAATAAGTAATGATTATCTATTACATAAAAAAAATATTGTTAACCTCAATAAATTTATTAAATGGTGCATCTACGTGGCTTATATTTAGTTTTATATTAGCTGGATTATTACATAATATTTTAGCACCAGATAAGTTTCAAAAAATGTTAGGTAATAAAAAAATTTCATCTCTGATTAAAGCAACTTTATCCGGAATGTTGCTTCCTATATGTAGTTGTGGTGTTATACCTTTAGGATTAAGTCTTTATTATTCTGGTGCCTATTTAGGGCCTACATTAGCATTTATAGCATCTACACCTATAATAAATCCTATTGCTGTTTTTTTATCTTATGGTCTTTTAGGTCCTAAAATAGCTACTATATATTTAATAGTAGGTTTTACAGTACCATTAATAATTGGAGCAATAGGGAATAAATTAGGGGGGCCTGAACTAAAAGCACCTGGAGTAGAAGAACAAATTCAAAAAAGAATGGAAGAAATAGAATTAGAAGAAGAGCAAACATCACTATTTGAAAAAATAAAAATGGGAATTGTGTGGTCTTTTAATGATGTAGCTATAGCTGTATCAAAATATGTAATTCCTGGTATGCTATTAGCTGGAATACTCTTAGTTCTTGTACCACAAGAATTTATACAACAATACTTAGGATCACCAAATGCAGTATCTATTTTAGGAATAGCAGTAATCGGTTGCATTATGTATGTGTGTGCGGTAGGACATATACCTTTTATTGCCGCATTAGTAGCTAGTGGAGCAGCCCCTGGTGCAGCAATAACTTTTTTAATGGCGGGAACTGCATCAAATTTACCTGAACTTATAAGTATTGGAAAGTTAATAGGTAAGAGAACAGTAGCCATATATACTACTACATTAATAGCTTTATCTTTTATTGTAGGGTATTTTACCAATATTATGTTACCTAACTTTACGCCTGTTATTAGTTTTGATAGAACTCAAAATACTATAAAGGCTGCTAATAAATTTATATTTGCAGCACCAGAACCTATGAAGTATGTTTGTTCATTAATTATGTTTGTATTATTTTTAAAAGCTATGCTTCCTAAAGTAAAAAAAATAAGTAAAGCAATATCAGCTTAATAAAGGTGAAGATAAATGAGAAATATTAAAATATTTTTTGTATTTGCAATAGTATTTTTGTTATTTGGTTGTTCTAGTAATGTTAATGAACTTAAAGAAAGCAAAAATATAGGAGTGAAAAATGACAATGAAAGATTACTTTATTTTCAACACCAACATAAAAATAAAGAAGTTTTAAAATGTGCAGAGAAAGATTTAAATAATGATAATAAATTAGATTTAATTGTTATTTATAAAGAAGATAATGATAAAAATTCTATGGTAGTTGTATTAAGTGATAAAGAAAAATATAAAATTACAAATAAAGTTTCAGCACCTATAGAAAATCAAAAAATAGAGTTTAAGGATATAGATAAAAAACCACCAATAGAGTTTGTAGTATCAGGATCTAAAAATGGAAGTTTTGGATATGCAATTTATAGAATAGAAAAAGGTAAAATAATAAATCTATTCGGAGAAGATATGAAAGATTGTTGCTAATTTAAGGAGGATTAAAAATGAAAAAAAGAAAAATAATAAGTTTATTATGTACATTAGTTTTAGGAACAACATTAATTGCTACAGGTTGTTCTAAAGCAAGTAAAGAAGCCTCAGCTGAAAAGGACAAGGATTATACAGTAAACCTAGGCTATTATAATTGTGATCATATGACCTCTGCTTGTGTTGCTAAAGATGCGGGTATATTTGATAAAATGGGATTAAAAGTTAATGTATCAGGAAATGGAAAAGTTCCTCAGGCCATGGCAGCAGGAAAGATGGATGTAGGATATATAGGATATTCAGGATTAATAAAGGGACTAGCAAAGGGATCACCTATAACTGTTGCAGCTAATAATCATTTAGGTGGATCAATTTATTTAGTTGTTTCTAATAAAATAAAAGATCCTAAAGATTTAAAAGGTAAAAAATTAGGAATAGGAACAAAGCCTGAAGAAAGTGAAACCTGGCTAATGTGTGCTAAGAAGTTAGGGATTCCTACGGAAGGCAAAAATTATGATTGTGTTGAATTTGGATCAGACAAAGATGCATATCTAGCATTAAAAGCAGGTAAAATAGATGGATTTACTTGTTGCGATCCATGGGGATCAATGGCGGAATATGAAAAGACAGGTCATATTATTGCAACAGCAGATAAAATTGTTGGAGAAGATAAATGGGGTGAATGTTGTGTTTACTCTATGAATACAAAATTTGAAAAAGAACATCCAGAGTTAGCTAAAAAAATGATACAAGCTCATGTAGAAGCTATGAAATATTGTTATGAACATCCAATAAAAGCAGCAAAAATATTTGCTAAAAATTATCAAGTCCCAGAAGAAGTAGCTATTATGACAATTTACAAAAAAACTGTAGGTGAGGGAAGAACTATAACTTGGAAAATGAATGATGATTATTTTAAAACAGAAATAGATACTTTAATGAAATATAAATTAATAGAAGAAGAACCTGATTATGATAAATTAATATCTAAAAAAATATATGAAGAAGCTAAAGTAGATGATTTTGATAAATTTATAAAAGAAAATGTAGATTCAGTTTTCCCAGTAGGAATGAAATATGAAGAGTGGAAAGTTAAAGCTATGGAAATAGATAAATAGGAGTTCAGGTAGAAAAGGGAGTAATATATGTTAACCTTAGAGAAAAATAACTTATTAGATAAAGAAATAGATTTAAATGTTATTAAGCATTATGAAAAGGAAAGATTGATTATAAACAGTATAGATTCAAAATTATCTTATTTAGAAAAAAAAGTAAGAATATATATAATGGACTATATTATAGAAGAAAAAAGACCTTATAATTTAAAAAATCTAGATTATAACTTTATTCGTAATATTGGAGTAACAAAGGATGAATTTATAAATATAGTATTATCGTTAAAAAATAAAAAAGTGTTAGTTATGGATGAAAAAGAAAATATAAATTTTATTTATCCAGTTAGTGCCTTTGATACTAATTATAAAGTTAAATTAGAAGATGGTAGAGAAATAAATGCTATGTGTGCAGTTGATTCTATAGGAACAGCTTTTACATTTAAACAGAATATAAAGATAGAATCTAGTTGCATTATGTGTAATGATTCTATAGAAGTTATTATTGAAAATGGTGAAATTAAAAAATGTATACCTGAAAATTTAAGAGTACTACATGTAGATTTAAATAAAAATAATAGTTGGGCCTCTAGTTGTTGAAATATAATGTACTTCTTCTGTAGTGAAGAACATTATAGAAACTGGGTTAAAGAATCAAATATTGATGAAGACAATATATTTTGTTTAGATATCAAAGAAGCTGTATGTGTAGCGAAAATGTTATTTAGTGTTACTGATTTAAAATAGGGATGTATATGAAATATTTAAAAAAAATTATTATAACTTTAACTATATTAATAATATTTATTTTAGTACTAAATAAATTACCAGATGAATCTTTAAATTCCAAAATAAAAATTGGAGTTTCAGATGATTCATCTGGACTTGTTATAAATTATATGATTAATAATAATAGATTAAAAAATGCAGATTTAGATGAAAATTTTGAACCATATTTTATAAAGGACTGCTGAGGTAATACTTCTCAATGGGCTTTAAGCTCAGATGTTTTAGATATAGCAATAATGTGTCCAGAAGCAGCTAAAAATTTAATTGAAAATGATGATAGATTTGAAATAATATGTCCTTTAGTTAGTAATTCGGACATATTTGTTTTAAAGGATGAAAATAAAATTAAAAAAATAGCCATGACACAAAATAGATTTTATCAAGAAAAAATTATTAAAGATGAATGTGGAGAAAAAGTACAAATACATCCGATGATATATTCATCTTTGCCTTATGCATTGGAAAAAGGTAGGGTTGATGGGATTATAATAGATTCAATAAAAGCATTAAAGTTAAATGGACAAAAAAAAGCTTTAAGTATAAATAAAAATTATACAAACTATGTATTAGTTATTAAGAAAAAATTTAAAAAGGATAAAAAATTTAAAGAGTTTATAACTAATTATAATAAGTCCGTTATGGAATTAAAAAGAAAAGATAGAATTAAAAACTCTATAGAAGATTATAAAAAAATTAACTTATCTAATGAGGAGGTGGAACAATGGCTGAAATTGAAAGTAAAGTTCTTTCTAATACCTCAACAGGAATATTAAAAGAAACCAGTAAAAATAAGATTAAAGAATTAATGTACAAATTAATTATGATGGTTATTTTAATAATAGTTTGGTATTTGTTAGCAGAACATTATGGTAATGAATTAATATTACCAACACCTAAAAGAACAGGAAAAGCTTTTATAAAGTGTTTGACTAGTAGTGAAATTATGACCAATTTACTTATTACATTAAATAGGGTTTTAAAAGGTTTTATGTATGCCATGATAATAGGCGTTCCCTTAGGTCTTTTTATGGGAGCTTTTAAAATGGCTAATAATCTTATAGGAGGATTTATAGATTCCATAAGGCAAGTTCCTATAATGGCATGGGTTCCTCTTACGATTGTATGGTTCGGAATAGGGGACGGACCTACCATATTTTTAATTACGTTTTCAGGAATATTCCCAGTAATATTAAATACTATAGCTGGAGTAAAAAATATTTCTAAAGATTATTATAATGCAGCTAGAAGTATGGGAGCAGGCCCTTGGAGCATATTTAGTAATATAATATTACCAGCTTCTATACCTGATATATTAACAGGAGCTAGAATAGCTATAAGTGGAGGATGGATGTCCGTAATCTGAGCGGAGTTTATAGCAACGAGTGCCGGTCTCGGTTTCTCTATGGTAGAAGCTCAAACAAAAATGCAAACAGATATGTTAGTTGCATTAATGATATTAGCAGCTTTAATTGGATTCTTTATAGACAGGGGACTACTTCAATTAAATAAGTTACTTACTAAGTGGAGGTATGTTCAATAATGAGGTTAGAAATAAAGGATGTTAGTAAATCTTACATAAATAATAAGAAAAAAAATAAAGTTTTAGATAATGTAAGTTTTAATATAGAAGAAGGAGAATTTGTAACATTACTAGGTCCATCCGGTTGTGGAAAAACAACGCTTTTAACAATGATTGCAGGTTTTCATAATTCAGATTCTGGTGAAATAATTTTAAATGATAAGAGGGTAATGAAACCTGGTCCAGACAGAGGCTTTGTTTTTCAAAATTATGCATTATTCCCATGGATGACTGTAAAAGATAATATAATGTACCCTATGAAACAACAAAAAATTGCTAAAAAGGAATCTATAGATAGGTTAAATTATTTATTAGAGATGTCTAAGCTAAAAGGAAAAGAAAATTTATACCCTAATCAATTATCAGGTGGTATGAAACAAAGAACTGCAGTAGTAAGAGCACTAGCCAGTAAACCAGAGGTATTACTTATGGATGAGCCTTTGGGTGCTATAGATTTTCAAATGAGGCAAATGATGCAAGAAGAGTTAGAAAGTTTATGGTTAAAGGATAAAACTACAGTTATAATGGTAACTCATGATGTTGACGAAGCAGTATACCTAAGTGATAGGGTAATTGTTTTTGCAGCTAAGGGAGGAAAAATTATAAAAGATATGAAAATTAGTTTACCAAGACCAAGAAATAGGGATAACCATAAATATCTAGAATTAAAAAAGGAATTAACTAAAATATTAAAGGATTCATTAAGTCAAAATTTATAAACAGAGTTTTTGGCTTCAGAGGGAGTTTTTACTCCCACTTTGAAGAAGATGGGAGTATTAGAGCGGGTAGTCATTGGATAAATATATTAAATTAAAAATAATTAGGAGGATTTTAAGATGAAAGTAGCTTATGTATTAGAGTCACCACATGCTCAAAATATTTTAACCAATATGATTATTCCACAAATGGAAAAGGAAATGCATGGTGCAGATGTAGTTGGAATGTTTTTTATAATGGATAATACATATTTCTTAATGGAGGGTACAGAAACAGCAGAAAGATTAAAAAAATTAAGTGAAAAAACTGGACTTGTTTTATTAGCTTGTGATAAATGTGCTAAAGAAAGAAAAATTGAGGACAAGTTAATTAAAGAAGCGGCAATAGGTTGTTTCCCAGTATGTTATGCAGCATTAGATTCTGCAGGAGTAGACCATATAATAACAATATAATAAAAGAAAAGAAAGGGTGTCTCAAAATGAAATAGATTTAATTTTAAAATCCCAAATATAAAATTAAATCTATTTTGAGGTATCCCATTTTTATCTAGAGGGGGATATTATATGAATAAATTACCAGATTTTATTAAGGATTTTAGTGAAGCTAAAAGAAATTCATTTGTAAAAATGAAGGAAATTAAAGATGAAGGTGGAAAAATAGTGGGAGTTTATTGTGGATTTGCTCCCTGGGAAGTTATAGCTGCATCAGGAGCAGTGGGGGCTTGGCTTTGCGGAATGGATGAGGAACCTATAGATGATGCAGAAAAACATTTGCCAAGAAATCTATGCCCACTAATAAAATCAAGTTATGGTTTTGCATTAACAGAAAAATGCCCATTTTATTATTTTTCAGATATGCTTTTAGGAGAAACTACTTGTGATGGAAAAAAGAAAATGTATGAAGCATTAAGTAAAATGAAACCTATGCATGTTATGAATATACCCCAAACCCCTTATGGAAAGGATTCCTATAATTATTACAAGAAAGCAATTATAAAGCTTAAAGAGGAATTAGAAAAGAATTTGAATGTAGAAATTACGGAAGAAAAGTTAAAAGAAAAAATTAAATTAAGAAATAGGGAAAGAACGGCTTTAAGAGATTATTATAGCTTATCTAAACTTTGTCCACCACCTATGACAGGTTATAATTTGAGAAGGGTAATACAGGGAACTTTATATTTATCAGATAAGGAAAAGGAAATAGAGGATATAAATAATATAATAAGAGAAACAATGAAAAAATATAATGAAGGTGAAAGGCCTGTTTCTAAAGAGGCTAAAAGAATACTTGTAACAGGTTGTCCTCTAGGAGATTCTACTGAAAAAATAATTGAGGTTATAGAAGATAATGGAGGAGTAGTAGTTTGTTATGAAAATTGTAGTGGTGCAAAAGATGAAAGTTTATTAGTAGATGAAGAAAAAAATCCAATGGATGCATTAACAGAAAGATATTTAAGAACAGCCTGTGCTTGTATGAGTCCTAATGATAATAGGATAGAATATTTAGATTATTTAATAGATGAATATAGGGTGGAAGGTGTAGTAGAAGTTATATTACAAGCATGTCATACCTATAATGTAGAATCTCATAGAATAAAAACTTTTGTTACAAATAATAAAAAAGTACCTTATTTAAAAATAGAAACAGATTATTCTAAAAGGGATTTAGGCCAACTAAAAACTAGAGTAGAGGCTTTTATAGAAATGTTATAATATGAAAATTAAATTTGTATAAAAAAATATGATAAGTATAACTGTAACCATTACATATTCAAATAACTTGCTATATATTAACTATGGTAAAATTGATATGAAGTAATTGATTTGGAGGGATTTTATTAATGGGAGATTATAGAAAACTATGGACGGATTTAGGAGTAAACCTAGAAAAGCATGATCAATTATGTGCTGTTTTACCAGAATTATATGGCTCTACATATTTGACACAAGAAAATAGACCAGAGGGAATGAATTATTTTAATTTTGTTGTGTCAGAAGTTCATGGACTTAGAATTCAAGAATTAGACGAACATAGAAAAAAAGGTGGAAAAGTAGTAGGAACTTTTTGTGTATTTGTTCCTGAAGAAATTATTGTAGCAGCAAAAGCATTAAGTGTTGGTTTATGTGCAGGTTCTCAGTTTTGGATTGAAGATGGAGAAAAGGTTTTACCAAGAAATATGTGTCCTCTTATAAAGGCTTTTATGGGTGCTAAAATAGGTGGTACATGCCCTTATTTCCAATCCTGTGATATGGTTATAGGAGAGACTACCTGTGATGGAAAGAAAAAAGCATGGGAAATATTAGATGAATATGTACCAGTACATGTAATGGATCTTCCTCAAATGAAGAGAGATAAAGACTTCAAAAAATGGGGAGAAGAAATTAATGACCTTATTAAAAAAGTCGAAGAAGTTACAGGCAATAAAATAACAGTAGAAGCACTAAAAGAAGGTATAAGAGTAACTAATGCTAAAAGAAAAGCCTTAAAAAGATTATATGATTTAAGAAAATATAAACCATCACCAATAAGTGGATTAGACTGCTTATTAATAACTCAAATAGCTTTCTACGATGATCCAAAGAGATTTACAGAAAAAGTTCATGAATTATGTGATGAATTAGAAGAAAGAATTAAAAACTCTCAAGAAAGCAATAAAAAGAGAATATTAATAACAGGAACTCCAATGGCACTACCAAACTGGAAGCTTCATTCAATAATAGAAAGTTTAGATGCTGAAGTTGTAGTAGAAGAAACTTGTACAGGAACTAGATATTTTGAAGGAGAAGTTTCAGAAGAGGGCGAAACTTTAGAAGAATTAATTAAAAATTTGGCAGATAGATATTTAAATATAAATTGTGCCTGTTTTACGCCAAACACAGGCAGAATAGATGATATAATAAAATACACTAAAGAATATGAAGCAGATGGAGTTATAGATACTAATTTATCTTTCTGTCATACTTATGCAGTTGAACATAGGGATGTAGAAGCAAATTTAAAAGAGAAGAATATTCCAATAATGCATATAGAAACAGATTATTCAACAGAAGATTCAGGACAGATAAAAACAAGAGTAGAAGCATTCCTTGAAATGATATAAGATAAAAAGGGATTAAAAATATAATTAATTTAAAAAGTTTGAAATTACATCTACAAATTTTATCCAGGAGATGCACCGCTTTGGTTCTCTCCTGGTTTCTCATGTTTTATAATAAATATATAATGTATAGCTAATAATTATTCAATTTTAGTTACATATTTATTAAATATGGGTTATATTAAAACTAGGTTATTTTTTTAATACATATAATTAAATATTGTGAAAGGAAGTGTATAAAATGGAGCAAACAAATTACTATATTCTTTTTCCTTCACATACAGAAGGTATGAAAATGGATAGTTTACTTAGCAAAAATAAAATAAAACATACTATTGTTCCTACACCAAGAGAACTATCTAAATCCTGTGGTATATGTATAATGTATAATAAAGATGATGAAAATTTTATAAAAAAATTAATAGAAAATAATGGAGTGAAGACTTCGGGATTACATTCATTAGCTAAAACTATAAAAAATTTTTATGCTTAATTGATAGAAAAGGTGGGGTTAAATGTTTTATATAGGTATAGACATAGGATCTACTGCATCTAAGGTTTGTGTATTTGAAAATGATAATATAAAGGATGTATTTGTATTGCCAACAGGTTGGAGCAGTGTTAAAACTGCAGAGGAAATTAAAAATAAATTAAAAGAAATAGGAGCAGATAAAAAAAATTCTAAAATAGTTGCTACAGGTTATGGACGAGTTTCTGTTCCTTATGCGGATAAAACTATAACAGAAATAACTTGTCATGGCAAGGGAGCTTACTATCTATTTAAGAAGGATTGCACAGTCATAGATATAGGAGGCCAAGATACAAAAGTTATAACAGTGGAAGATGGTAATGTTACTAATTTTACTATGAATGATAAATGTGCTGCAGGAACAGGAAGATTTTTAGAACTAATGGCAAATACATTGGGTTTTGATATAGAAGAAATGTGTGAAAGAGCAAAAAATGGAGAAAATGTAACTATAAGCTCTATGTGTACAGTATTTGCAGAATCAGAAGTTATAAGTTTAATAGGTAGTGGTAAGAAAAGAGAAGATATAGCTTATGGAGTATTAGATTCTATAACCGGAAAAGTAAAATCTTTATGCCAAAAACATTCAGATAATGGACAATATTTTTTAACTGGAGGACTAAGCGAAAATAATTACATATTAGAGAGATTATCAGAAAAATTAGGCTCAGAAGTAAAAGCCCATGAACTTGGAAGATATGCTGGAGCTATAGGAGCAGCTTTAATGTCACAAAGATTAAAATAATAGTTGACTTAGTTTAATTTCTGTGCTAACATTACCAATAAAGATTAATAAAATTTTTATAAGACCTTTAAAATTAGTCCTGTGAGACTAAAAAGGAAGAGAAAAGCATATTTTATAAAAAGAGTATAATTATAAATATTATATGAAAGTATAATATTTTAAACTAGAGTATAATTGTGCCTTCCTTTAAAAAAGGAAGGCATTTTTTATACCTTTAAATTTAATCCAGAGAGATTAAAAAGGAGGAATTGTATATGTTAAAAGGAAGAAATTTATTAGACCCAATGGATTTTTCATTAGAGGAACTAGAAGAGGTATTTAAATTAGCAGATGAAATAATTGAGGACCCAGAAAAATTTTTACATGTATGTGATGGAAAAATATTAGCTACATTATTTTATGAGCCAAGTACAAGAACAAGATTTAGTTTTGAAGCTGCTATGCTTAGATTAGGTGGACAGGTAATAGGATTTTCAGAGCCTAATTCAAGTTCAGTAGCAAAAGGAGAAAGTGTTGCAGATACTATAAGAACTGTAGGTTGTTATGCAGATATAGTAGCTATGAGACATCCCAAAGAAGGTGCACCAGCAATAGCTGCAATGTATTCAGAAATACCAGTTATAAATGCTGGAGATGGTAGTCATCAACATCCAACTCAAACATTAACAGATCTATTAACAATAAGATCCTTAAAAGGAGATTTATCTAACTTAACTATAGGTTGCTGTGGAGATCTAAAATTTGGAAGAACAGTACACTCATTAGTAAAGGCCCTATCAAGGTATAAAAACAACAAATTTATTTTTATGTCCCCAGAAGAATTAAAGATTCCTGATTATATAAGAAAAGAAATATTAGAAAAAAATAATATAGAATATAAAGAAGTTTCAAAAATGGAAGATGCTATGGCAGAACTAGATATACTTTATATGACAAGAGTTCAAAGAGAAAGATTCTTTAATGAAGATGATTATGTAAGATTAAAGGATAGTTATATATTAGATGGTGAAAAGATGAAATATGCCAAAAAAGATATGATGGTTCTTCATCCACTACCAAGAGTTAATGAAATAGCTTATGAAATAGATCAAGACCCAAGAGGATGTTATTTTAAACAGGCTAAATATGGAATGTATGTAAGAATGGCTTTAATAGCAAAATTATTGGGGGTAAGATAATATGTTAACAATAAATAGTATAAAAAATGGTATAGTAATAGATCATATACAAGCGGGATATGGTATAAAAATATTTAAATACTTAGGATTAGAAGAGGCAGACTATAGAGTAGCTCTTATAATGAATGCGGAAAGTTCAAAACTTGGTAAAAAAGATATAATAAAAATAGAAAATATTATGGAGATAGATTATAAAGTATTAGGATTTATAGATCCTAAAATAACAATAGATGTTATTGAAAATGAAAAAATAAAGGAAAAAATAAAGTTAGAACTACCTAAAACAATAGAAAATGTTATAAAATGCAAAAATCCACGTTGCATAACATCTATAGAAAATTATATACCTAATGAATTTTACTTAGTAGATGAAGAAAATGGTGAGTATAGATGTAAATATTGTGACGAAATATATTCAGGAGGAGATATAAATAAAATATAAAATTTATGGAGGAGTGCACAAATGAATGAACTACTAATTAAAAATGTCAATATAATAGATTGGTGTCAAAACTTCCATGGAGATATTTATATAAAAAACGGAATTATAGAGGAACTAGGAAAAGATTTAAATAAAAATTGTGAAATATTTGATGGAAGAGGATTAACTCTTCTTCCATCTTTCATAGATATGCATGCCCACTTTAGAGAACCAGGTTTTACATATAAAGAAGATATATTGACAGGAAGCAGAGCGGCAGTAAAAGGTGGGTATACTATGGTAAACTTAATGGCTAATACTAAACCTATATGTAGTTCTAATAAAGAAGTAGAATATGTTTTAGAAAAAGGGAAAGAAATAGGGTTGGTAGATATCCATCAATGTATGTCCATTACAAAAGATTTTTCTGGTGATGATATAAGGCATATAGATTCTATAGATAAGAAAGTAAAAATAATATCAGAAGATGGAAAAGATGTAATGAACACAAGGGTATTAATAGATGCTATGTTTAAAGCTAAAGAAAAAGATCTTATAGTAATGTGTCACTCAGAGGAACATGATGTAACAAATCTAGATACTAGGCTTTCAGAAAATTTAATGACTTGGAGAAACATAGCCCTTTCAGAATTTACAGGGTGTAAGGTCCATATAGCTCATGTAAGCACTAAAGAATCTATGGAATATATAAGTGATGCTAAAAAGAAAGGTTTAAAAGTAACTTGTGAAGTAGCACCACATCATATAGCACTTACAAATAAAATTTTTTATAGAGTAAATCCACCTTTAAGAGAAGAAGAAGATATAAAAGTATTAATAGAGGCAATAAAAGAAGATATAGTAGATTGCATAGGAACGGATCATGCACCTCATAGTAAAGAAGATAAGCTAAAAGGTAGTCCGGGAATATCAGGAATAGAAACTTCTTTTTCTACATGTTATACAAAATTAGTTCATAATAATCATATTAGTTTAAGCAAACTTTCAAAAATAATGTCTAAGAATCCAGCGGATATTCTAGGTGTAAATAAGGGAGAAATAAAAATAGGAAGAGAAGCAGATTTAGTTTTAGTAGATACAAAAGAAGAATATAAAGTAAAATCTGAAGAGTTTCATTCAAAAGGGAAAAATACTCCTATGGATGGTATGTGCCTTAAAGGAAGAATTAAAGTTACATTTAAAGCAGGATGTATAGTATATAGTGAATTTTAATATAAGAAGAAAGGATGAATAAATTGATTATAGATAAATTGTATGAAAGTGTAGAAAAAAAGGGATGTGTTTGTGTAGGTCTTGATACAGATATAAGTTACATACCAAAAGGATTTTTAAATAAATTTACCAATATAGAAGATGCTATATTTGGATTTAATCAAAGGATAGTTGATTCAACTTTTGATGTGTCAGCTTGTTATAAAGTTCAGATAGCTTATTATGAAGCTATGGGAATTAAAGGAATGATTTTGTACAAGAAAACTTTAGAATATATAAGAAAAAAAGGCGGTATAGTTATAGCAGATATAAAAAGAGGAGACATATCTGCTACAGCTAAAATGTATGCAAAAGCTCATCTTGAGGGAGATTTTGAAAGTGATTTTATAACATTAAATCCGTATATGGGAATGGATACTTTAGAACCCTATAAAGATTATTTCAAAAATAAGGATAAGGGAGCCTTCTTGTTATTAAGAACTTCTAATGAAGGTTCAAAGGATATACAATATTTAGATTTAAAAGACAATAAAAAGGTATACAACAAAGTAGGAGAAAAGATAGAGAATATAGGAAAAGAATTTTTAGGTAATTGTGGATATAGCTCTATAGGAGCAGTAGTTGGATGTACAGCAGAAGAAAATAATATTAGAAAAGAATTAAAACATACATTTTTTTTAATACCTGGCTATGGAGCTCAGGGAGGAAAAGCTGAAGTTGCTAAATCTTATTTAAGTGAAGGTAATGGAGGTATTATAAATTCTTCAAGGGGAATATTGCTTGCATATAAAAAATATGATGAAGAAGGAAAAAACTTTGAAGAATATGCGAGAGCAGAAGTTATAAATATGAAAAAAACTTTACAGATTATATAGATTTACATTAAGTGATTTTAAGTATTAGAAGAACTTATTGAGGAGTGTATTAGCAGTTGATTCCTATTTAAATAAAATAGATGAAGAGCTTGTAGCCATGACATAAATATATTTTTATAGTATTAGATCACGAGAAAGAGTGGTGTGTAAAATAAAGTCTAAAACTTTTAAAGTAAAGGTAATAGAAAATAAAAGTATATCAACAGGTATATTTAAAATGACCTTAGATGGTACTTTTAAAGGAAAGCCAGGACAGTTTTATATGATAAGGGCTTGGCAAGATGAACCTATTTTATGGAGACCTATAAGCATACATGATATAAATGATAATTCCATAGAATTTTTATATAAGTTAGAAGGAAAGGGAACTAAAATTTTATCTAAAATAAAGTCAGAAGAAGAAGTTGAGATAATGGGACCCTTAGGAAACGGATTTGATTTAGAGAACATAAAGGGGAAAATAGCTATAGTAACTGGTGGTATAGGAATAGCTCCTATGAATTATTTAATAAAAAGTATAAAAAATATAAATATGGATATTTATGCAGGATTTAGAGACCAGGCTTATTGCACCGAAAATTTTAGTGATTTAGTAGATAATGTAGTTGTAGTTACAGAGGATGGGAGTGCTGGAGAAAAAGGATATGTAACAGATTATTTTCATGCAGAAGATTATGATTTGGTTCTATGTTGTGGACCAGAAATAATGATGGATAAGGTTATATTAATGTGTAGAGAGAAGAAAATTTCTTTATATGTATCTATGGAAAAAAGAATGGCCTGCGGTATAGGAGCATGTCTTGTGTGTACTTGTAAAACTAGATTTGGTAATAAAAGAACTTGCAAGGATGGTCCCGTATTTAAAGGAGAGGACATTCTTTTGAAAGGAGATATATAATGCTTCAAGTAAATTTATGTGGTAAGATTTTTAAAAATCCTATTATAGCTGCATCAGGAACTTTTGGCTTTGGAGAAGAATATGGGGAATTTTATGATGTTTCTAAATTGGGGGGAATTTCAAGTAAAGGATTGACCTTAAATCCTAAAGAAGGAAATAATGGCATAAGAATTTATGAAACTAGTTCCGGTATAATGAATAGTGTAGGGCTTCAAAATCCAGGGGTAGATAAATTTATAAAAGAAGAGTTACCTAAAATGAAAAAGATAGACACAGTAACTATCGCAAATGTAGGTGGAGGATGTATAGAAGATTATATTGAAATCATAGAAAAATTAAATAAAACAGATGTAGATATGATAGAACTAAATATATCCTGTCCAAATGTAAAGCATGGAGGTATGGCTTTTGGAATAAAGTCAGAAATAGCTTATGAAGTAGTAAAAAAAGTTAAAGAAATATGCCAAAAGCCACTTATAGTAAAGTTATCTCCTAATGCAGAAGATATAGTAGATATGGCTATAAAATGTGAGAAGGCAGGAGCAAATGCAATTTCATTGGTAAATACATTTAAAGCTATGGCTATAGATATAAAAAGAAAAACTCCTGTATTTGAAAATGTAACTGCAGGTTTATCAGGTCCATGTATTAAACCTATAGCATTAAGAATGGTATATGAAGTATGTAAGCAGGTAAAAATACCAGTTATAGGTATAGGAGGAATATGTAATTATAAAGATGTAATAGAGTTTATTATGGCAGGGGCTACTGCAGTACAAATAGGAACAGCTAATTTTATGCATCCATATTCAGCCTTAGATATAATAGAAGAATTAGAAAATTATATGAAAGAAGAAGGCATTCAAACTTTAGAAGAAATAAGGGGAATTATTTAAAATAAATTTTGTGAGTATAAGGAGAAGATATAAATGAGTAATATAAATGTTATAGATATATTAAAAGAATCAAATGCATTATTAGAAGGGCATTTCTTACTATCATCTGGAAGACATAGTAATAGATATTGTCAATGTGCGAAACTACTTCAATATCCACAAAAAGCAGAAAAAGTTATTAGTGTAGTAGCAGAAAAGCTTAAAGATGCAGACTTTAATATAATAGTAGGACCAGCTATGGGTGGTGTAATAGTATCTTATGAATTAGCAAGGCAAACTAATAGACCAGGCATATTTGCAGAAAGAAAAGATGGAATTATGTGTATACGAAGAGGATTTGAAATAAAAAAAGGAGATAAAGTTATAATATCAGAGGATGTAATAACTACAGGAAAATCTTCTTTAGAAGTAGCTAAAGTTATAGAAGAAATGGGTGGAGAAGTAGTAGGTATAGCATGCATAGTTGATAGAAGAGCGGAAGGTATAAAAACAAACTACCCAATATATAGTGCTTGTAAATTAGAAATAGAAACTTATGAAAAAGATAATTGTGAGTTATGTAAAAAAAATATACCTTTTGTAAAACCAGGTAGTAGAGAACAAAAATAAATTTAAAAATAAGGAGTGTCTCAAAATAGATTTAATTTTGAGACATCTTTTTTAGTTTTAACAAATATTAAACAAAAACTTAATTTTACTTTAATAATTATGAAAATGGTTATTAATTTTTGTTGTTTTGAGTTATAATAGTGTTAATTATATATTATAATAATTGATACATTTTATTTATTTTAGTATAGATAGGTATTATATATAGGAGGAATTATTGTGGCAAAACCAAGTATTTTTAGCAAAGATTATGAAAATAGAATGAAAAAGAGAAAAAGAAGGACATTTTTTTCAGTTATAGTTATAATAGTAATTTTTTTAGGAATAATATTCACTAATAATGGTATTGGTAAAAAAATAAAAAACAGTTTAAATCAAATAAAAGAAGAAACTAAGGCTGAAGAAGAACAAAAAAATAAACAACAAGAACAAAAGGAAAATAAAAAAGAAAATGAAAATAAAAATGCAGCCACAGTAAAAAAAGAAAGTGAAGTTCCTAAAGATAATAATATAGAAGTTCAATTAGAAGACAATATAAAAATAAAGTTGATATATATAGAAGATACTAATAAAAATAAGACTATTAAGTCTATAGATTTAAATAAAAATAATTTATTATATGATATAAATCCTTCAAAAAATTCAATAGTTATAACAAATCCTAAAACTCAAAATATTTATTTAGTAAATTTAAATGGTGAAAAGCAAGATATAACAAATAAGCAGTATACATCAACATCTGGAACAACTTTTCAAAAGGATGCTATATTAGCGTCAAAACAAGATTATTTATGGGGAGTTTTACCTAAATTCATAGATAATGATAATATAGCCTATATTTCTCAACTGCCATGGTTTAATAAAACCACTAAATATGTATGGATGTATAATATAAAAAATAAAACTCATTTGTATAATCAAAATATATCAGGAGAAGACATTAAGTTTGATAAATTAACAGAAAAAGGTCTTACAGTAATTTCAGATGGCAAAACTTTATTTTTAAAAGCAGATGGAAGTATAGCTCAGTAAATTAAAAATATTAAATAACTAAAAGTTAATAAGTAGCAATTAAAATATAAAATTTTTAAGAGTGTATGAAATATATACACTCTTGCTTTATTTAAGGAGGTAAATATGGAAATAGGAATGTCTTCTGCTTGTTTGTATCCTAAAGTACCAATAGAAGAAAGCATATCAGTTATGAAAAGTTTAGGATTTAACATTGGGGAAATTTTTTTAAATACTTATAGTGAATATGATGAAAATTTTATAAAAATTTTGCAAGAACAAAAGGAAAAAAATAATTTTTTAATAAATTCAATTCATGCATTTTCAAGTGCTTTTGAGCCATATTTATTTGACCCATATAAAAGAAGGCAAAGAGATATGCTAAAAATATTTAAAAAAGTATGTAGGGCAGGGAGCTTATTAAAAGCAAATTATTATACATTTCATGGTATGAGAAGAAGTAATTTATTAGATTTAAATATGGATCATATTATAGATGTTTATAATGAATTAAATTATATTGCTAATGAAGAGGGAATAAAATTAGCTCAAGAAAATGTAGCTTGGTGTATGTCTTCAAATATAGATTTTTTAAATATATTAAATGAAAAGTGCAGCAGCAAGTTACATTACACATTGGATATTAAACAAGCTTTTAAAATAGGTAAAGATCCTATGGAATACATAAATGTAATGGGAAACAAAATAGTTAATGTTCATATAAATGATAGAGATGAAAATAATATTTGTCTTCTACCTGGAAAAGGGAATATAAATTTAAAAAAAATATGTTGTAAATTAAAGGAAATGGGGTATAATAATGTTTATACTATAGAAGTTTATAATGATAATTATTCCTCATATTCAGAAATAATAGATTCAAAAGATTTTCTTCAAAATATTTTATTATGATGAAAAATATTGTAAACAATATGGAATATGATATATAATAGTTAATAAAGTGTAATTTAGGTAACTATAAGCTATTTTATTTTATGTTAGTGTAATCTATGTTAATAGTTCTAAATATATGATATAATGATATAGTTAAAATGAGCATATAACAAGGAATTGGGAGGAAGAAGTATAATGAACGTTAAAGTGGAAAATATAGAAAAGAATGTTGTAAAATTAGAAATAACAGTTGATAGTGAAAAATTCAATGAAGCTGTTAAAAAATCATTTAAAAAGAATGCTAAAAGATTTAATGTGCCAGGATTTAGAAAAGGTAAAGCACCTTTAAATATAATAAAAAAATACTATGGGGAAGGTGTTTTATTTGAAGATGCTATAAATTTCTGTTGTGAAGATACATATCCTAAAGCTATAGAAGAAAACAACATAAAACCAGTGGATTATCCTCAAATAGATGTAGTTCAAATAGGAGAAGGAAAAGATTTCATATATACAGCAGAAATTACAACTGTTCCTGAAGTTAAACTAGGAGAATATAAGGGTGTAGAAGTTAAAAAAGTTTCATATGAAGTAGAAGATGAAGCTGTAGAAAATGAATTAAAATCTATGCAAGAAAAAAATGCAAGAGTATCCCTAAAAGAAGAAGGAGAAATTGAAAAAGGAAACATAGCAATAATTGATTTTAAAGGATATGTAGATGGAGAAGCTTTTGAAGGTGGAGAAGCTAAGGACTATGAATTAGAAATAGGTTCAGGCACTTTCATAGGAGATTTTGAAGATCAATTAGTAGGTCTTAAAAAAGATGAATCAAAAAAAGTAAATGTAAGTTTCCCAGAAGAATATGGTAGAGAAGATTTAAACGGGAAACCAGCTACTTTTGAAGTAACAATTAAAGATATAAAGGTTAAAGAACTTCCAGCATTAGATGATGAATTTGCAAAAGAAGTTTCAGAATTTGATACATTAGAGGAATTAAAATCAGATATAAAGGATAGAATGAAAAAAGAGCTATCTGATAAAGCTAAAGCAGAATATGAAGAAGCAGTAGTTGAAGCAGTTGCGGCAAATGCTGAAATAGAAATACCAAAAGTTATGATTGAAAAAGAAATAGATAATATGGTAAGAGATTTAGAAATGAGATTAAAATATCAAGGTCTAGACCTTAAATCATATTATGAATTTACAAATAGCTCAGAAGAAAAAGTAAAAGAATATATGAAAGAAACAGCTGAAAAAAGAGTTAAAACAGATTTAATAATGCAAGAAATTGCTAAAGTAGAAGATATAAAAGCTACAGAAGAAGAATTAAAAGAAAAAGCTATGGAAGTAGCTAAACAATATGGTCAAAAGGATGTAGAAAAAACTGCTGAATTAATAGTAAACGCTCAAAAAGCATACTTAGAAATTGATATAGTTAATGGAAAAGTTTTAGATTTATTGGTAGAAAATAGCAAAGAAATAGCTTAGTTCATTTATAATGATAGATAATAATATAGTTGCCAGGATATATTTTCTGGCAACTAAGTTTTAATAATTATAAATATCACATAGGTATCATTAGTATCTTATTTTTATAAAGGAGGAGATATATATGAGTTTAGTACCTGTAGTTGTAGAACAAACTAATAGAGGGGAAAGATCTTACGATATTTATTCTAGGTTGTTGAAGGACAGAATAATAATGCTAAGTGAAGAGGTTAACGACACAACCGCTAGTTTAATAGTGGCACAGCTATTATTTTTAGAAGCAGAGGATCCAGATAAAGATATATATCTATATATTAATAGTCCGGGAGGCTCTATAACTTCTGGAATGGCAATATATGATACAATGCAATATATAAAACCAGATGTTTCTACTATATGTGTAGGAATGGCAGCATCTATGGGCGCATTTTTACTTGCAGCTGGTGCAAAGGGAAAAAGATATGCATTGCCTAATAGTGAAGTTATGATACATCAACCACTAGGTGGATTTAGAGGTCAAGCAACAGATATAGGAATACATGCTGAAAGAATTCTAAAAATGAAGAAAAAATTAAATACTATACTAAGTGATAGAACAGGAAAACCATTAGAACAAGTAGAGCTTGACACAGAAAGAGATCATTTCTTAAGTGCAGAAGAAGCTAAAGAATATGGTTTAATTGATGAAGTTATTGATAAAAAGAAATAACCTTTAGTGAGGTGTAGGAATGTCTAAATTAGATGAAAAAAAACAGTTGAAATGTTCATTCTGTGGCAAAACACAGGATCAAGTAAGACGACTGATAGCAGGCCCAGGGGTATATATATGCGATGAATGCATAGAACTTTGTTCTGAAATAATAAGTGATGAGTTTGAAGATGATATACAAGTGGATTTAACATCATTACCAAAACCTACAGAGATAAAGACTTATCTTGATCAATATGTTATAGGTCAAGAAGATGCTAAAAAATCATTATCTGTGGCTGTGTATAATCATTACAAAAGAATAAATTCAAATACAAATAATGATGATGTAGAACTTCAAAAGAGTAATATTCTTCTTTTAGGACCTACAGGTTCAGGAAAAACATTATTAGCACAAACATTAGCTAAGTTTTTAAATGTACCTTTTGCTATAGCAGATGCTACAACACTTACAGAAGCTGGTTATGTAGGAGAAGATGTAGAAAATATTCTTTTAAAACTTATCCAAAATGCTGATTATGATATAGAAAGAGCAGAAAAAGGAATAGTGTATATAGACGAAATAGATAAAATAGCAAGAAAATCAGAAAATCCTTCTATTACTAGAGATGTATCAGGTGAAGGAGTACAACAAGCATTATTAAAAATTCTTGAGGGTACTGTAGCAGCTGTTCCGCCACAGGGTGGAAGAAAGCATCCACATCAAGAGTTTATACAAATAAATACTACAAATATATTATTTATTTGTGGTGGAGCTTTTGATGGTGTAGATAAGATAATAGAAAGAAGAACAAGAACTAGTTCTTTAGGATTTGGAGCTGAAATTCAATCTAAGAAAGAAAAAGATTTAGGTAAGCTTTTAAAAGATATTATGCCAGGAGACTTATTAAAATTTGGTTTAATACCTGAATTTATTGGAAGATTGCCTATAGTGGTTACTTTAGATAAATTAGATAGAGAAGCTCTAATAAAAATATTAACTGAACCTAAAAATGCTCTTGTAAAACAATATAAGAAATTGTTTGAACTAGATGATGTAGAATTAGAATTTAACCAAGAGGCATTAAAGGGAATTGCTGATGAAGCAATAAATAGAAATACTGGAGCTAGAGGGCTTAGAGCTATAATAGAAGACATGATGAGAGAAATTATGTTTGATATACCATCTCAAGAAAATATAAGTAAGGTAATAGTAAATGAAGATTGTATAAAAACTAGAAAACCAGAGCTTATAGAGGCTGAAGGTGGTAAAAGATTACCTATCAAACCTAAAAAAGGTAAGAAGAGAAAAGATTCTGAAACAGCATAAAAATAACACCAAGATTTTATCTTGGTGTTATTTTTTTATTATTACATGGAACGAATAAGATACTATTTTTGAATATATAAGATGGAAAAAGAACATAATAATAAAAAAAGTATTAAAGGGGTTTTGGATATGACGCAAACATTAATATTAATAGAAATATTTTTTACAGTTATTATGGGATTATATTTTATGAATGCATTAAAGAGTCAAAAATCTAATAAGGTGGTAATTGACAAAGAAAATAAGAAAGAAATAGACACATTAAAAAAGTTGAGAAGCATAAAATTAACAGAACCTTTAACAGAAAAAAGTAGGCCTTCATCTTTTGATGAAATAATAGGTCAAGAAAATGGAATAAAAGCATTAAAAGCTGCTATATGTAGTCCTAATCCACAGCATGTAATAATATATGGACCTCCAGGAACAGGAAAAACAGCAGCAGCTAGATTAATTTTAGAAGATGCAAAGAAAAAAGAATATTCTCCATTTAATCAACAATCTAAATTCATGGAGATAGATGCTACTACAGTGAGATCAGATGAAAGAGGAATAGCAGATCCTTTAATAGGTTCAGTTCATGATCCTATTTATCAAGGAGCAGGAGCATTAGGTCTGGCAGGAGTGCCTCAACCAAAGGCAGGAGCAGTAACTAAGGCTCATGGAGGAATATTATTTATAGACGAAATAGGAGAGCTTCATCCTAGTGAAATGAATAAATTGTTAAAAGTTTTAGAGGACAGAAAAGTTTTTTTAGATAGTGCTTATTATAATTCTTCAGATAATAATATACCAAGTTATATAAAAGATATATTTGAAAACGGTTTGCCAGCGGATTTTAGATTAATAGGGGCTACCACAAGAAGTCCAGAAGAAATAACTCCAGCCTTAAGATCTAGATGTGTAGAAGTATTTTTTAGGGCTTTATTACCAGAAGAAATAAAGAAGATAGCTATGAATGCCATTAAAAAATTAAATTTTACTATAGAAGAAGAGGCTTGTGAATTAATATCTAAATATTGTAATAATGGTAGAGATACTATAAATTTAGTGCAATTATCTGCAGGTTTATCAATAAATAGTAATAGAAATAAGATATTAATACAGGATGTAGAATGGGTTATAGAAAATGGTCAATATTCTCCAAGAATACAAAAGAAGATACCATTAGAACCTAAAGTTGGATATGTAAATGGATTAGCAGTGTATGGAGCTAATATGGGCATGGTTATGGAGATAGAAGCAACCGCTAAGAGAATAAACTTTAGAAAAGGAAATTTATCTATAACTGGGTTAGTTGAAGAGGAAGAAATTAATAGTTCTAATAAAAAAGCAATTAGAAAAAGTACTGCATGGTGTTCTGTCCAAAATGTTATTACTATAATGAAGCAAATATTTGATTTAGAGTGTGATGAATGTGATATACATATAAATTTTCCAGGTGGTATACCTGTAGATGGGCCATCGGCGGGGATAAGTATAGCTACAGCAGTGTATAGTGCTATTACAGGTAAACCTGTAGATAACACCGTAGCTATGACTGGAGAGATATCTATTCATGGGGAAGTAAAACCTGTAGGGGGAGTAAGTTCTAAAGTAGAGGCTGCTATTAAAGCTGGAGCCAAAAAAATTATAATACCTAAGGAAAATTGGCAGGATAAATTTGAAAAATTAGATAAGGTAAAAGTAATACCTGCTTCAAATATAAAAACAGTAATAAAAGAAGCTGTTTGTGTTGGAGAAGAGGATAAATTATTTTTAAATATAGATAAGAGTGTAGAATTTTTATCAGCAGAATCTATGACTAAATAAAATTCATATAGTTAAGTATAATTTTAAAAAAATAATAAATAACCTTATAATAACTATTTGAAAAAAAGTATTTTTATAGGTATAATATATTAGTCTAGCTATATATAAAGCTAAATTTATCAAAGCGAGGGAGATATATGAAAGAAAACTTAGAAGTTCTTCCTTTAATTCCATTGAGAGGAATAATTATATTTCCGTATATGATTTTACATTTTGATGTAGGTAGAGAAAAATCTATTTTAGCTTTAGAAGAAGCTATGGAAAATGAACAAAAAATATTTTTATCTGCTCAAAAAGAGGCTGAAACAGAAGAACCAATTGTAGAAGACATATATGATGTAGGAACTATATGTGAAATAAAACAAATACTAAAATTGCCAGGAGATACAGTTAGAGTTTTAGTGGAAGGAAAAACTAGAGGTAGAATAGTTAATTATTTAGAAGAAGAACCATTTTTAAAAGTGGAGATAGAAGAGATAGAAGATAATCAATATGAAGATGATAAGGAAGTAGATGCTCTTATACGATTAGTAAAAACTAATTTTGATGAGTATATTAAGCTTTCAGGTGATTCATCTTCAGATTTAACTGTAGGAGTAGAAGATTTAGAAGAACCAGGTAAAATAGCAGATGTTATAGGTTCATACATAAATATAAATCAAGAAGAAAAACAAGATCTCATAGGAATTATTGATTCTAAAGAGAGATTAGAAAAAATATTAATCATTATAAATGAAGAGATAGAAATACTAAAAATTGAAAGAAAAATAGGAATTAAAGTAAAGAACAAAATAGATAAAGTACAAAAGGAATATTATTTAAAGGAACAATTAAAGGCTATACAAGAAGAGCTAGGGGAAGAAGAGGAAGATAAAAAAGAAATAAATTTATATAAAGAGAAAATAAATAAAGCAAAACTTCCTAAAGAGGTAAAAGAAAAAGCTATATATGAATTAGATAGGCTAAAAAATTCTGGTAATTTCTCTGCAGAGGGGGGAGTTATTAGGACTTATTTAGACTGGATATTATCATTACCATGGAATAAAGATACTAAAGATAATCTAGATATAAAAAAAGCTAGAGACATATTGGATAAAGAACATTATGGATTAAAGGATGTAAAAGATAGAATAATAGAATATTTAGCAGTAAGAAAAGTTAGTAAAACTCTAAAAGGACCTATATTATGTTTAGTAGGACCACCAGGAGTGGGAAAAACATCTATAGCTAAGTCTATAGCACATTCTTTAAATAGGAATTTTGTAAGAATGTCTTTAGGTGGAGTAAGAGATGAAGCAGAAATAAGAGGCCATAGAAAAACTTATGTAGGAGCAATACCAGGAAGAATAATCTATGGTATGAAGCAAGCAAAATCTAGAAATCCATTATTTTTACTTGATGAAATAGATAAAATGAGTAATGATTTTAGAGGGGATCCAGCAGATGCATTATTAGAGGTATTAGATGCAGAACAAAATGCTACTTTTAGAGATCACTATTTAGAATTAGATTTTGATTTATCTAAAGTGTTGTTTATAACAACTGCAAATACTTTAAGTACAATACCCGGGCCATTGTTAGACAGAATGGAGATTATAGAAGTATCTGGATATACTTCAGAAGAAAAGTTTTATATAGCTAGAAACCATCTTATTCCTAAAAAATTAAAAGAGCATAATATGGAAGATGGGAAAATTACTTTTTCTAACTCCTCTATATATTATATTATAGATAATTATACTCGTGAATCAGGAGTTAGAGGGTTAGAAAGAAAAATATCCTCTATTATAAGAAAGTCTATAACAGAAATGATCGAAAAAAATAAAGATACAACTAACGTTACAGTAAACCATGTTAAGAAATATTTAGGACCAGAGGTATTTTCCTATGAAAAAGCAGATAAAGAGGATAAAGTTGGTGTAGTAACAGGATTAGCTTGGACTGCTTATGGTGGAGATACCCTACCTATAGAAGTTACCGTCATGGAGGGTAATGGCAAATTGCAACTTACAGGAAAATTAGGAGAAGTTATGGTAGAGTCCGCGAAAGCAGGATATAGTTATGTAAGATCAAATGCTAGTGAATATGGAATAGATACTAATTTCTATAAAAATAAGGATATCCATATACATGTACCAGAAGGAGCAGTACCAAAAGATGGTCCTTCAGCGGGAGTAACTATGATAACTGCATTAATTTCTGCTTTAGGTGATAAAAAGGTTAAACATAATGTAGCTATGACAGGAGAAATTACATTGACAGGAAGAGTGCTACCTATTGGTGGATTAAAAGAAAAGTCATTAGCGGCATATAGGGCTGGAATAGATACAATAATAATTCCTAAAGCTAATGAAAAAGATTTAAGAAATATTCCTAAAACTGTAAAAAGTAAAATTGATTTTATTGTAGCTGATAAAATAGAAAAGGTTCTTGATAATGCTTTAATAAAAGAATAATAATGGAGAGATTAAATATGGAAATGGAAATAAAAAAAGCAGAATTTGTAATATCAGCAGTGAAAAAAGCTCAATATCCTGAGGATGGTAGACCAGAGATTGCTTTTGTAGGAAGATCTAATGTAGGTAAGTCTACTCTTATAAATACATTGACTAATAGAAGAAAGCTAGTAAAGGTTAGTTCTACTCCGGGGAAGACCAGATTAATAAATTTTTTCTTAATAAATGAGAATATGTATTTTGTAGATTTACCTGGCTATGGCTATGCTAAAGTTTCAAAAAAAGAAAAAGAAAACTGGGGATATATAATGGAACAGTATCTTGTAGAAAGAGATCAACTAAAAAAAATAGTTTTATTAGTTGATAGTAGGCATAAACCAACCAGTGATGACATAAATATGTATAACTGGATAAAACATTATAATTATGAAGTATTAGTAGTGGGAACTAAACTTGACAAATTAAAAAGAAATGATATAAATAAAAACAAAAAAATTATACGAGATACGTTAAAGATGGACAAAGACGATAAGATTTTGTTAATATCTTCATTAAATAAAGAAGGAAAAGAAGAAGTTCTAGAACAAATATTAGTTTACTAGATTAGATTTAGGGGGAAGATATAATGGAATTAATAAAAAGCATACTTACATTTATAATACTATGGATGCCCCCTATAATATTATTTTTTAGAATAAAGCCAAAGAAAAATAATATATTTATAAGTGTTATTATTTTTATAGTTTATATAATAGGATCTTTATTTACACAAAATCTTTTTCCATTTGTATTAACGCTGATGAATATATTTCAATTAAGAAAACGGCAGGAAATGTCTGAAGAATTACATGAGTTTAGATACAATGATGATTACCATAGGTTTAAATTTAATATATCTAGTTTTTCATTTATAAAGGGTATACAATATGCCCTAATATCCTATTTAGGATATATTCTAATAATGATTATATTTTATATCATTTTTAATTCATTAAAGTTAGATTTAAAAGATCAGGATGTGGTTACCTGGCTTTCTAATATGCCTTTAAATAAATTTTTAATAGTTATACCTGTAACTGTTATATTTGCTCCAGTGGCAGAAGAATTTGTTTTTAGGTGGTATATATTTGAAAAGTTATTAAATAAAAGATTAGGTATAGTATTAGCATCTATTATAAGTAGCATACTTTTTGGGATTGTTCATTTTAATGTAAAAGTATTTCCTGCTCTAGTATTTATAGCTTTATTTAATTGCTATTTAATACATAAAGAAGGGTTTTGGTATGCTGTATTTAATCATTTTGTATTTAATCTTGTTAATACAGCTATGATATTTTTAACTAAGTTATAACATTAAAAATAATATATGTTTATTATAAATTTAATAATATGTTTATTTATTGGATAAAAGCAATAAAATATCTATTTTATGGATATTTTATTGCTTTTATTTTTAAAAATTTTTCAATTATAGTTTTGTGTCAAAAATACATTAGTAGAATACTATATATTAAGAACAAAAGATAATAAAGAAACTAGGTTTAAAAAATAATAAACTAACCTTTGAAGGGGGGATGTAAAGTGGATTTTAATGACATAGCAGGTTTATTAAATGGAGTTACAAATGATAAAGATTGCAAAATTCCAGGCTGTGGACCAGGACTAGGATTTGGTTTTGGCAGTTCGTTTATTTTTATTATAGTGCTTATACTATTGTTCTGTTGCAATGGAAGTGGCTTTGGAGGTTTTGGAAATTTTGGAAACTGTTGTGAATGCGAATGCCGCTGTAGAAGAAGAAGACATAAGAGAAGAGATTGTTGTGATTGCTGTGATGATGATAATTGTTGTTGTGACTGGTCATTTATAATAATCTTAATCTTAATATTATGTTGTTGTTGTAGACAGTCAACATGTACGACAATAAGAGAAGTAAGAGAACCTAGATCATCTGGTAATATAATCAATGTAGATGCTAGGGAAGAAGAATGCTAAGGAAGAAAAATAAAATACAAAAAGCCATAGCCCGGGAAAGGGGGGTTTAGCATGTCAAAAAGATGTAAATGCAAATGCAAATGCAGAAGCAAAAGCAGATGCAGAGAAAGAAGAGGCTCAGGTAATGGGCTAATAATATTAATATTAATATTACTACAATTTGGATGCTGCACAAGAGGTCATGATGACCATCACATAAGCAGAAGAGGGTGCTGTGAAATAGATAATAGTATATTATTTATAATAGTATTATTCTTCTTAAGCTGTTGTGGAGACTTTTCATTGTGCTGCTAATAACTTAAGCAAGGAGGGTTTATTAACCCTCCTTACCATTAATTTAAATGGAGGTATTTAATGTCTAAGCATAAAAAAAAGCATAAACATAAATATGACAATAGAAATGGAAATAACTTAGATATGAATAATATACAAAATATGTTAAATAATATAGATATGAATCAGTTGTCTAATATAATGGCATCATTAAATAAAGGAAATAATAATAGTAATGATGATGATTACGATGATGACTATGATGATGAAAAATATGATAATAATAATGTATTTAATAACATGAATAACAATATGAATAACAATATGAATAATAATATGAATAATATGAACCTTAATCAAATGCAAAATGATTATACATTACAATTTTTAAATATGTTAAGACCTATGGTTAATCCAGATAAGAAAGACCTCGTAGATAAATTAATACAGATATATTATGTCAGTAGATTGATGAAAAAATAAATAGTGCTTTTTATAGAAAGACTTAAAGTTCTTTCTATTTTTTTAGCATAATAATTATAGGAATATAATTATTTAAAAAATTAATCATTATAAATTGTATGTTTATAATAAAATATGTTTATTATATGTAATTAATTTAAAGATATTATTTGGTAAAACTAAAAAATATTATAAATATAACGATATAACTAAAGAATAGAAAAGAGGTGATAATATGTCAAAAATTTCTCATATATTACAATTATTAATTATACTTCAATATAAAGAATTTGTAACAGCTGGGGAACTTTCAGATTTTTTAATGGTGGATAAAAAAACAATATATAGATATATAAATAGTTTAAATTTAGCCAATATACCTATATACGCTAAAAAAGGAAGATATGGAGGTTTTTATATAGATAAAAATTTTTATATGAAAAGTCCTGAGTTAAATGAAAATGAAATAAAAGCATTGTTAATGGCAGGGGAAATTTTAACAGAAGAAAATGGCTTTATTTATGAAAAAGAATATAAAACAGCTTTAGGAAAGATAAAAAATAATTTAAGTAGTAAGGATATAGAATTAGATAATATATATAATTTTAATGATTTTAGGATAAACAGTATAGGAAATAATAAAATTTCACAGGATAAAATATTTAAAATATGTAATTCTATAATGAACAATAAATCTATAAATATAAGTTATTTTAGTATAAATAAGAACGAAATTACTTTTAGAAAAATAGATCCCTATGATATTATGTTTAAATATGGGAAATGGTATATTGTAGGATATTGTCATTTCAATAAATACATAGAAATATTTGATATAAACAGAATTAAAGATATAAAGGATACAAAGGATACTTTTGTTATTTCTAAAAGTTTTTCAATAAATAGTTTTTTAGAAAAATATAAAAGTATATTTATACACAATAAGGTGAAAGTTGAACTAAAGTTTAGTAAAAATAGGGCAGATTTCATAAAAGGGAATAAATGGTATATAAATGAAGAAATAGAGGAACTTGAAAATGGTGAAGTTTTATTTAAAGTATATGTAGAAAATTTACAGGAAATAAAGAGATGGATTTTAGGGTTCGGAAAAGATGTACAGGTTTTAGAGCCTAAAGAATTAAAGTTCCAGCTGATAGAGGAGATATCTGAATTAAATAATATATATAATTAATAAAGTTTTAATAAATTTGAATAATTTTATTTAAATTGGCAATTATATAAATGTAGTTAGGCGAGATAATCTCCCTAATGCATCAAATATATAAAATTTATATATTTGATGCAACAACCCCCCATCCCCCTTGGGACCGTAAAACGGTCCCTTTTTGTTTTTAATTTAAAATAATGGAATAAATCTTAAATCTATAATTATCATCAGGATTATCCACTAACTTTAATAGAACATCTATGTTATAATTTTTTATTAAATTATTGTCTTGTTTTGACATACCTTTAAAATTTAAAGACCATTTTATTTCACTAATTTCTCCATCTCTATTATTTTTTATATCCTTAAAATTGGCATCTTGAAAAGTGTATATGTTATTTTCTTTTACAAGATTGCCTATAACAGATGTGTCTTTGCCACTTATGCTATTTATAAGTATATTTTCAGGTCTATTTTCTTCAGATATAGGAAGACTTTGAATATAATTTATAAATTCTATAATAGTATTGCTTCCCATAAAATCCTCATTAAAGTTATAGTCAAATCTTTGAAGATTGTCTTCCATAAACATAAATGAATCAAAAACTATTTTGCCATTTTTAAGATTGCCAGATATAATTTTGGGAGTTTTATTATTATTATAATCCATTAATCCAATAATATTGTTATTAGATGAATATAGTTTTTTAAATTCATTATTTTGCCATGTAAAAATATATTGTACAGGCATTTTATATTGAGAACATTGTATAAATATTTCAGGAATTTTATCTCTGGAAATATCTTCAAAATTAATACTAATAGGCCAAAATTTATTATGATCTCCTATAAATTTTTTGTTTTCATTGTTTTTTAATGTGTAGTTTTTATTTTGAGATTTTATAGTTATAGAATATTTGTTATCTTTACTAGTAATATTTATACTATCCTCATTTCCATCACCAGTTAAATCTTTTCTTATAGTTTTATTGGATTTTAGTAAGTTAAAAGCAGAAGTATTTTTATACTTAATAGTGGTTAATAAAGTTATTAAGATTAAGCTTAAAAGCAAGAAATAATAAATAGATTTTCTTTTTAGGAAAAATACCCTCATTTTCATATAATTCACCTCTAATTAATTATATGAAGCTATTATATATTTAATTAATTTGTACAAAATAAAAATAGAAGAATATACTTCCGATGGAGGTGAAGTGTTGTTGAAATTTAAAAAAATAATATGTTTCATTCTTATATTAATATTGCCAATAACTTTTGTTTCTTGTAAAAAAGAAAATAAAACCAATAATAAAGAGTTAAATATGTATATAGATATTAAAGATGAAAATTCTTTAAATATATTAAAAATTATTATGGAAGAATATAAAAAATCTAATGAAGATGTAAAAATAAATATAAATAATGCATTAGGTAGTAATGTGGAAGAAGAATTAAAAAAGGAAAAATCTCCTGACTTAATATTTGTATCAAGAAATGAAATGATAAAGCTATCCCAAAAGGGTCTTTTGGATAACATGGAAACAAGTTATGAAAAAAATGATATTACTAAAGATTATTATAATGTTTTTAATAGCTATGGTAGATTTAAAGATAAATATTATGGATTACCTATTATACCTTATACTATAGAAGTTTTATATAACACTGAGGCTTTAGATAAACTAAAAATAGAGGAACCTAAAAATATAAATGATATAAAAAATGTTATGAAAAAGTTAAAAACTTCATCAACTAAAGTACCTGTTATGTTAACAAATGATTTAGATATAAATTCAGTTATGTTTTCAATAATATCAAATAATATAACAAATTCTATGGAATTAGAAAATATTTATAATAAAGAAAAGAAAGAATACCAGAATTTAAAAAATATGCAGGAACCTTTCAATATTATAAATAATATGGTTAAAGATAATACCTTAGATGAGAATTCTTTTGAGGAAGGCAAGGAAGTTACATTAGAAAAATTTAATAATGGAGATATTCCCATTATAGTAAGTACTTCTTATTATAATAATCAAATAAAAAATCCTAATATAAAATCTGTTAAACAATTGTATAATGTAGATAAATTAAATAACACAGAACCTGTAATTATAAATTCTATAATGTGTTTGCCATTAAAAGCTAAAAATTCAGAGGAAGCAAATAATTTTATAGATTTTACTTTTAGTGAAGAAACTCAAAAATATTTATTGAAAAAGGGTTTTGTAACAGGAAATAAGAAAATTAATAAAGAAAAAGAAGGAGAGCTTACTAAACTGAATAAAACTACTGTAGAGAAATTAAGTAATTTAAATGAAAATAGTATATTGATATTATATAATTTACCAAATACTTTTAAGTCTAGCATTTCAGCTTCTATTGATAAGATATTAAACAATGAGTATACAGGAAAAGAGTGGAATAAAATTGTAGAAGATAATTTAAAATAAAATATTACTAATTAAAGTAGCAATATAATAAGCACTTAAATTAGATAAATTTAAGTGCTTATTAATTACTAATTTTCTGAATCTGATTTATTGCTGCAACATTCACATATACCATAAAAGTAAACACGATTATACAAAACGTTATATTTTGTGAAATTTTTTATTTCATCATTTAAGTTTGAAAAAGATACTTCTTCTATATCATCTACTCTTCCACAGTTAACACATTGTATATGTGGATGTGAATGAGTATTGGCATCGTATCTAAAATTACCTTCACCTACATTTAACTCTTTAACTAAATTTACTTCTACTAAGGTTTTTAAAGCTTTATAAACTGTAGCTAAACTCATAGTAGGATAGTCTGGTTGTAAAGCTTTATATATAGTTTCAGCGGAAGGATGTTCTTTAGTAGATTTAAGATACTTGTAGACAGCTATACGCTGAGGTGTTAATTTTAGATTTTTTTCTCTGAAAATACTTGCGATTGTATCCATATTCACCATCCTTTACTCTAAATATAATTAATTATATAATAAAAAAAATTATTTGTCAAAAATGATTATTGTCAAATAAACATTACAATTAATCAAATTATACATTAAGATGACATAACAACAGTTTATCATAGTTATTAACGTAATATTAACATTTTTATAAAAATATAATTATTTCAATTAATAATTTTCAGATTGAAAATTTAATAGAAAGGATGTATTGTTATGCCTAAAGCTTTAATAGGAACTGCTATTTCAGCTACAGCTATAATAATAGGGTCTATAATAGGTGGAATATGGAGTTCTTGCATTAATAGAAAAACTATTACTAAGAATGAAGAAATACAAAAGCATATATTAGAAGAACATAAAAAAATAGATAAAATATATTATAAAGATAAATTTAAGGAAAGTGGAAGAACTGTAAGGCTAGATATATGTACAGCAATTTTTGAGGGAATAAGAACTATAAAAAAGATTAAACAAAATAAAGAAGAGTATTATCCTGTTTGTATTTCTATAAATAGAAACTATTATAAAGATATAGCTGTATTAACTAAAAAATTTACTTTAAGAGAAATAAGCTATATAAATCAATTATATGGAATAATAGATAAAATAAATTATGATGTAAAAAAAATAGATTATAGTAATAAAAATAGTTGGCTTAATATATTGATGGATTATGAAATATTATTAAAAAAAGTATATGGTAGTAATTATAAAAAAATATTAGAGATAGACATAGAAAAATGTAATTATGATAACTTAATAGATAATAATATAATAAAGGAAGGATATAGAGAAGTTCTTATAAAACTGAATGATATTATAGAATAACTATATACATTATAAATGAAGTGTTACTAATATATGAATAAACAGTAAATGTTTGGGAGTTTATATTGAAGTAATTTAAATGTAAATTATACTTATATATAACGATTATAATCTAACAAAAATATAATTACTATGATTTTTGCAATGGGATAGGAGGAGTTTTATATGAGTAATACTTCAATGACTGCTATAATAAGAGAAAAAAGTGGTAAAAAATGCAGAAAAGAAGGATTTGCACCAGGAATAATTTATGGAGCAGAAATGAAAGAAGCTATAAAGGTTAAATTTGAAGTCCCTAGCCTTTTAAGATATTTAAATAAAGCTGGTATCAATTCAAGATTATGGCTTAATATTGGAGATAAAAAAGAGTATGTATTAATTAAGGAAATACAAAAGGAACCAACAACAGGTGAAATACTTAATATAGATATGCAAGCTGTTTCACATGATGAAGTTATAAAAAATAGTATACCAGTAAAATTTGAAGGAAAAGAACAATTAGAACATAAAGGATTTTTACTAGAGGAATTTACTCCATATATAGAGGTAGCTGGGAAAGTAGGGATACTTCCAGAAATAATAGTAGTAAATGTTGGAGAAAATCAGCCAGGAGATAATATAAAAGTATCAGATATAAAATTAGATGAAGATATAAAATTATATACAGATCCAGAAGAATTACTAGCTACAGTATCTTATAATGGAAAAGGTACAGCTGAAGAAACAGTAAGTTAAAATATAAGAAGTTTTAAAGATTAGGTTTTCTAATTTATTTTATGAGATTTATATAGATTTGCTTTTACTTCTCGTAAATAAAATTAGAGAACCTAATTTTATTTTTTTTAGTTTATATATAAAATAAGTTTAGAAGTATTTATTAGATAAGTTAACATTTCTATAAATATACAAATTTATTTTACAAAGTTTAAAATATTTAGAAAGAAGGAAAGTTTATGAAGTATAAAATAGGGCAAGAGATAGAATTTACAAATAGTTTTGTGGTGGAACTACGCAAAGGTGGGGCAGTTAAAGTTGCTCCAGGTGATAAGGCTATGATAGTAAGAAAAATAGATGATAATACAGGAGAGATTGTATACACTAAAGGTAATGCTAAGGGATTAAGTCAAAACATACAGATAGAAGTTGATGAAGCTTTAAATGAGGAAGAGTTAGCAAAAAAAATATTAGAGGGGATATATAAATAAGATATATAATGTGTAATAAATTTCATAAAAAGGGATAGTATGAATAAAATTATTTTATATTGACAGAATGTTCGTAATGATATAAAATAAAATTAAATTTTAGAATAAATCATATGACTGGCGGAGGTGGATTTAACCACAGGGAGTATGATTTAGAAATTTAAGTTAGAATGTCGACCGCCTGGGCAACAAAAAGTCCAGGGGGTTTTTTTATCTTTAAAATACAAATATAAGGATTGAGGAGGGGGATTATGTTTTTTAGTTCATGGGGAAATTTTAATAAAGGTTTATGGAAAAAAATATAGACATAATGCAAGGATATGTATAAAATAGAGAGAAAGATTTGTAATTGACAAAGATTATCAAATGATATAAAATGAAATTAATTAAAAAAGCATAGAGCTGATAGATGTAGAATTTGATTTATAAATTAAAGTTAATACCTGAATCTCTTAGGTAATATAGGCTCTAAGCGGTTTTTAAATATATTAAGTTTTAGGAGGTTTACTATGTTTTATGATTCATGGGAAAAATTTAATGAAGGTTTATGGGAAAATAATATAAATGTAAGAGAGTTTATACAAGATAATTATACTCCTTATTATGGAGATCATACTTTTTTAAAAGATCCTACTAAAAAAACAAAAGATCTTTGGGAACAATGCGAAACATTAATAGCGGAAGAAATAAAAAAAGGAATATTAGGTGTAGATCTAGATAATATTTCTGCTATAAATGCTTTTAATGCAGGATATATAGACAAGGAAAATGAAACCATAGTAGGTCTTCAAACAGATAAACCACTAAAAAGAATTATAAATCCTTTTGGTGGTATAAGAATGGTAAAACAAGCTTTAGAAGCCTATGATTATAAGTTAAAACCAGAAATAAAAGACATATTTACTAAATATAGAAAAACTCATAATGATGGTGTTTTCGATGCTTATACTGAAGAGATGAGAAAAGCTAGAAGTGCAGGATTATTAACAGGACTTCCAGATGCCTATGGAAGAGGAAGAATAATAGGTGATTATAGAAGAATACCATTATATGGAGTAGATTATTTAATAAAAAATAAAGAAGAAGATTTAAAAGCTGTTAAAGGGGAAATGAATGAAACTACTATAAGAAAAAGAGAAGAGATAAGCGAGCAAATAAGAGCTTTAATAGCTATGAAAGAAATGGCACTAAAATATGGAATAGATATAAGCAAACCAGCTAAAAATGCAGAAGAAGCAGTGCAATTTTTATATTTTGGCTATTTAGCAGGAGTTAAAGAAAATAATGGGGCTGCTATGTCTTTAGGAAGAGTAAGTTCATTTATAGATATATATATAGAAAGAGATTTAAACCAGGGAATATTAACAGAAGAAAAAGCACAAGAAATTATAGATCAATTTGTTATAAAACTAAGATTAGTAAGACATCTTAGAACACCAGAGTATAATGATCTTTTTGCGGGAGACCCTAATTGGATTACAGAAGCTATAGGAGGAATGGGGTTAAATGGTGAAACTTTAGTCACTAAAACATCCTATAGATTTTTAAATACTTTAAATAATTTAGGACCGGCACCAGAGCCTAATATGACAGTATTATGGTCACAAAACTTACCAGAAAACTTTAAAAAATTTTGTGCGGATATGTCTATAAAGACGGATTCTATTCAATATGAAAATGATGATTTAATGAGATATATATATGGAGATGATTATGGTATAGCTTGTTGTGTATCTGCTATGACTTTAGGAAAACAGATGCAATTTTTTGGTGCAAGGTGCAATTTGGCTAAAGCTTTATTGTATTCTATAAATGGTGGAGTAGATGAAAAGAAAAATATTAAAGTAATAGATAATATAGATGCAATAGAAGATTCCGTATTAGACTATGAAAAAGTTAAGGAAAATTATTTCAAAGTATTAGAATATATAGCAGATTTGTATGTAAATACTATGAATATAATACATTATATGCATGATAAATATGCTTATGAAGCTGGACTTATGGCACTTCATGATACAGAAGTAGAAAGACTTATGGCCTTTGGGGTAGCTGGATTGTCTGTTGTAGCGGATTCATTAAGTGCTATAAAATATGCAAAAGTGAAACCAGTAAGAGAAAATGGTATTGCTGTAGATTTTGAAATAGAAGGGGATTTCCCTAAGTACGGTAATGATGATGATAGAGTTGATGAAATAGCAGTGGAGATAGTTAATAAATTTATTAATGAATTAAAGAAAAATAAAACTTATAGAGATGCAAAACATACACTTTCAGTTTTAACAATAACTTCTAATGTGGTGTATGGCAAGAAAACAGGTTCAACACCAGATGGAAGAAAAGCAGGAGAAGCCTTTGCTCCAGGAGCCAACCCTATGCATGGAAGAGATAAAAATGGTGCTTTAGCATCATTAAATTCTGTAGCTAAAATACCTTACAAAAATATTTGTGAAGATGGAGTATCAAATACATTTTCTATAGTTCCAGATGCATTGGGTAAAAGTGAAGAAGAAAGAATAAATAATTTAGTATCTATATTAGATGGATATTTTGTACAAAATGCTCATCACTTAAATGTTAATGTGTTAAATAGAGAGTTATTGATAGATGCAATGGAACATCCAGAAAAATATCCATCGCTTACTATAAGAGTATCAGGCTATGCAGTTCATTTTAATAGATTGACTAAAGCACAACAATTAGAAGTTATAAGCAGAACTTTCCATAAGGATATGTAAATTATTTTTGTATTATGGATATTAGGACTATTATTACCAGTCTTTTTAGGAGATATATATTTATAGGGTGTTATACTGTATATAAGGGATACTATAGCCCTAGATAAGTTTTTAATACTCAGGTGGAGAGCAATGTTCTTCATCTGAGTATTATAATTACTTCATAAGGAGATTTAATATGGGTAAAATTCATTCAATAGAAACTATGGGACTTGTAGATGGTCCAGGTATTAGAGTAGTAGTATTTTTTCAAGGCTGTCAATTAAGATGTATTTATTGTCATAATCCAGACACATGGGACTTAAATGCGGGTATAGAGATTAGTAGTGATGAAATATTAAAAAAAGTATTAAGATATAAGCCATATTTTAAGCAAGTTGGAGGAATAACTTGTTCAGGAGGAGAACCTTTAATGCAACCTGAATTTCTTTTAGAAATTTTAAAAAAATCTAAAAATCAAGGTATTCATACAGCACTAGATACATCAGGAGTAGGAAAAGGAAATTATGAAGAAATACTTCAATATGTAGATTTAGTTATATTAGATATTAAGCATATAGAGGAAGAAAAATATATTAATATCTGTGGGAAAGGAATGGAAGAATTCAATAAATTTAAGCATGTTCTAAATAAACTTAATAAAAAATTATGGATAAGACATGTAGTTGTTCCAGGAATAAATGATACTGTAGAACATATATATAAATTTAAAGATTATATAAATACTTTTAACAACATAGAAAAGATTGAACTATTACCCTATCACACATTAGGTGTAAATAAATATGAAAATATGGGAATAGAATATAAACTTAAAAATGTAAGTCCTTTGAGTAAAGATAAGCTTGAAGAATTAAAGAAAATTATTTCAATATAAAAATTATATTTAAATGATTATATTAAAATATAGTAAATGCTTATAAATTTATAAAAATTTAGAGCTTCTTATTTGTTTTTTTTATATATTATATAAAATTATTATTAAGACAGACTTAGTTTTATTTTATAATAATATATTTTAATGAAAAACAAATTAGAAGCTCTTATTAATTTGAAAATTATATATAACAACAAAATGTTCATATAACTAGATTTAAATTCAATATATATTAACCAATAGATTCCTGGAGGCATTCCTCAATAACATCTTCTGTAATTTCAAATTCCTCTTCTCTAGTCATAATATTTCCCCCTAACTACTATTAATACATTAATATATTCTAATAGTTAAAATTTGTTACAAAATATAAAAAGTATTTTAATATGATAATATTTTTTACTTAGTTAGATTAAAAGCTTATAATAGAATTAGTTTTAAAAATTTAGTAATTTTAAAATTGCAGGAATTTATTACATATTTAAAATAAATTTTAGAAAAAGGGTTGATTATTTGTAATTACTATTATATAATAATAATTGTTAACAAGGAAAAAATTAATTAAATAAATTTAAATAAATTTATAGTAGGAGGATGTTAATATGAAAAAATTTATATGTTCAATATGTGGTTATGTTTTTGAAGGAGAGGAAGCACCAGAAAAATGCCCTCAATGTAATGCGCCAAAGGATAAATTTGTAGAAAAGGTAGAAGGAGAAATGGCTTGGGCTGATGAACACAGAATAGGTGTAGCAAAGGATGTAGATCCAGAAGTTATGGAAGGATTAAGAGCTAACTTTATGGGCGAATGTACAGAAGTAGGAATGTATTTAGCTATGAGTCGTCAAGCAGATAGAGAAGGATTTCCAGAAGTTGCAGAGGCATATAAAAGAATAGCTTTTGAAGAAGCAGAACATGCTGCTAAATTTGCTGAATTATTAGGAGAAGTTGTTACAGATAGTACAAAGAAAAACTTAGAAATGAGAGTAGAAGCAGAACATGGTGCCTGTCAAGGGAAAAAGGATTTAGCAACATTAGCTAAAAAATTAAACTATGATGCTATTCATGATACAGTACACGAAATGTGTAAAGATGAAGCTAGACATGGATCAGCATTTAGAGGATTATTAAATAGATATTTTAAATAAAATCTAAATATAATTATAAAAGAGTTACTATTGATTTAGTAGCTTTTTTATTTTTTGTTTTTAGAATTTTGATGAATTAATGGTAAATATAAAAAAATAAAGATAAAAATGTAATTTATGTATTAATTTTTGTAGAATTTAAACGATAACATAAATATTATTATTATTATTTTAACAAAGTTGGGGGAGAAATATATATGAAAAGTATAAAGTCTAAGATAGTAACAATTATAGCTATAGTTTGTGTAGTAAGTGTAGCTTTATGTTCTTCTATAAGCTACTATTTTTCTTATAAAGCTATAATGGCAGAATCTACAAATAAAGTAAGCATGGCATCCCAAAAATATTCAGAAATGATAAATGGATGGCTTTTAACTAAAGCTAAATTAATGGATTCAATGGCGGTAGATTTTCAATATAATAATAAATATGATCAAAAATATATATATAGCTATTTTCAAAGTCAATTAAAGGATAATAAAGACGTTATAGGCATGTATGTTGGATTTGAGGATAAAAAATTTATATCCGGTAATGGATGGATACCAACTAAAGATTATGATTGTAGACAAAGAGATTGGTATAAAGAAGCTGTTAAAAAAGATGGAATAATATATTCGGCCCCATATATAGATAAGAAATTTAATAGTATGGTAATAACTGTAGCTAAACCCATTAGAAAAGATGGAAAGATAATAGGCGTTGTAGGTATGGATGTAGTTGTAGATTACCTTAAAACTCTAGTACAAAAAGCAACACCAGTAAAAAATAGTTATGGTTTTTTATTAGATAGTAATAATGACTTTATTGTTCATCCTAATAAAGAATTTCAACCTAAAGATGAAAAAGTGATTAATGTAAGCAAAATTATGGATGGAAAATTAAAAGATTTAGCACAGTTAGATTCTAGCAATAATAAAGTTTTAAAGTCAAAAGACTATGATAATAAAGAAAAAATATTTACAAGAAGTAAGATACCATCATCAAATTGGTCAGTAGGATTTTCAGTACCTGTAGAAGAGTTTAAAAAACCTTTAAATAATATTATTATAGGCTTTCTATCAGTTATAGCGATATCCTTAGTGGCAGCAGTAATTTTTGCCCTATATGCAGGTAAAAAAATATCTGATCCTATTTTAAAGATAACAGAGTTAGTAAATGAAACAAAAGATCTAGATTTAACTAGCAGGAACAACTATGAAACTATAGCTTTATATAAAGATGAAACAGGAGTAATAGGTAGGGCAGTTATAGATTTAAGAGAAGAATTAAAAAATATTGTAGAAGAACTAAAAAAATCATCAAAGGATGTATTAAAATATTCAGAAATAGTAAATGGAGCTACGGATGAAACAGTTCAATCTATAGAAGCAATATCAACAACAGTAGATGAACTAGCAAAGGGATCTGTAGATCAGGCTAAAGATGCACAAAATGGGTCAGAAAAATTGTTTAGTTTAGCAGAAGAAATTAAAATAACACATAATAGTACGAATTTAGTCAAAACATATTCTTTGGAAACTAAAGAAAATAGTGAAAATGGCATATTATCTATGGAAGAAACTATAGATAAATTTAAAGAGAATAATAGGGTGAATAAAGAATTAGGCAAAAATGTAGAGATGTTATCTAGTAAGTCAGGATCTATAGGAGAAATAATAAATTCCATACAGTCTATTGCAGAACAAACAAATTTATTAGCTTTAAATGCGGCTATAGAAGCAGCTAGAGCAGGGGAAGCAGGGAAAGGCTTTGCCGTTGTGGCTGAAGAAATAAGAAAATTAGCAGAACAAACATCTATTTCAACTAAAGAAATAGAAAATATAGTAAGGGAAATACAATTTGAAATAGATAATACAAAAAATAATATGGATTTATCAGAGAAAGTTGTGGGAGAAGTAAATGATGCTATGAAAATATCAAAGAAATCCTTTGATATCATAACAAAATCTATAGTAGATATAATAAATCAAATAGAAATTTTAGTAGAAAATGTTAATAAGGTAGATTCAGATAAGGAAGAAGTATTAACTGCAATACAAGGAATATCTGCTATAGCTGAAGAATCAGCGGCTTCTACAGAAGAAGTATCAGCTTCCGTTGAAGAACAAACAGCGTCTATGGAAAGTATTTCACAAACAGCTAAAGATTTAAAAGAAATAACAAGTACATTGGATGAATTAGTTAACAAATTTGAAATTTAGAAATAGAAGTAATTCAAATTTTAATAAAAAGGCCTTTCTTTAGTCGGATTTTACATGAATTAGATTTATTAGAGAAAGACCTTTTTATATAATTTTTACTTAAATTTTATAAAGTTAAAGGGATTATATTTAAATAAGTTTAATAATTGTGGTTTATTAGTTATAATGCCATCAACTTTATGTTTAATCATGTATGCCATATCATCCTTTCTATCTACTGTGAAAGTTAGTATTTTTAAATTATTTTTTTTAAAAGTATCAATATTATTTTGTGAAAGTAGTTTAATATAATTTACATCCATGCATAGATAATCTATTTTTAATTTTTTTTTCATGTCTAAAGGGTTAGTTTGAAGGAAGAAAACTAAAAGACCTGTTTTAATATCCTTGCAAATTTCTTTGCATTTTAAAACCGACATTGGATTAAAAGATGTTATTATAGTTTTTTTCTCATAGTTATAATTTTGTATCATAGTTATCACATTTTTTTCTATTCCAGGTTCCCATTGCTTAATTTCTACATCAAGTAAAATGTTAGAAGGAACTATTAAATCTAATGCTTCTTTAAGAGTAGGGATTTTAGAGTATTTAAATTTATTACTAAAATGGCTTCCAGCATCTAATTTCTTTATTTCATTAAGGGTTAAATTTCTAACGGATCCAGTACCATTAGTAGTCCTATCTAAAAATTCATCATGTATAACTATTAATTGATTGTCTCTTGTCATATGAACATCTAGTTCTATTCCATCACATTTCAGCTCTATAGCCTTCTTAAAGCTTTCTAAGGTGTTTTCTGGAGCTAAAGAACTAGCACCCCGATGAGCTATGTTAAGTGGAAAAATTTTCATTATTACCTCTCTTTCCTATTTTTCTATAATATTATTAATATATTATATGATTAACATCATTTTTATGATTAATTATTTGTACATTAAAGTTTGATAACTCATATTATAGAATTACAAAGGGGGGATATAATGACTTTTAAAAATAAATTTTCTAAAATAAAAGACAATATCCAAAAGGAAGGATATAACTTAAAAGAAAAATCAGAGAATGTATATGAGGCTTCGAAAATAACATTTAAAATAAAATCTTTACAAGAAGAGATAGATTATTATTATAAAAGAATAGGAAAAAGAGTATATAAAAAATATAACAAGGGGAAGAATGTAGAGGAAGATTATAAAAAACATTGTAAATCAATAGAAAAAATAAAAAAGGAAGTAAAAGAATTAGAAGAAAAAAGATTAAAATATAGTGACAAAAAATTATGTAAGCACTGCGGAAAGGAAATTTATTTGTATTCTGATTTTTGTAACCATTGTGGTAAAGAGCAGTAGGAAGGTGATATTATCAAAATAGGTGTTGTATCAGATACTCATATGGATAAGCATACTAGTAAAATAGAGAAACTTATAGATAAATGTTTTAAAGATGTAGATTTAATAATTCATTTAGGAGATTTTACTTCCCCAAGGGTTTTAGAAAAAATAAAGAAAAAGAAAAAAGTTATAGGAGTTTGGGGAAACAATGATAGAAGTGGATTAAGACAAGAGTTAAAGGAAAAAGAAATAGTTACTTTAGATGGATATAAGATAGGCTTGTTTCATGGTCATGGAACAGAAAAAAATACATTAGATAGAATTTATAATATTTTTAAAGATGACAATGTAGATATTATATTATTTGGACATAGTCACCAACCTATGATAAAAACTAAAAATAAAACTCTTATTATAAATCCAGGATCACCAAGTAAAAAAATAAGAGAAAGATGGTTTTCTTATGTGGTTTTAAGTCTAAAAAAAGATAAAATAGAAGCTAAAATTTGTTTTTATAATAAGTAAGTAAAATATTATAACATTTCCTTGGAAATAATTAAATATTTGTAGTATTTTATAAAAATTTTAAAAAGGATAATAAGGTTAGAGTTTAATAAATATTAATTTTATGATTAAAATTAATATTTATTAAATTTTAATTATAAAATTTTTATTCATATGGTATTTATAGTATAATTACCATATAAAATATATAGAATAAAGGTGATATAAATGAATCCAATAGCATTTCATGTAGGAAATTTAGCAATTAGGTGGTATGGTGTAATAATATCTATAGGAGCAGCTTTAGGGTTAATATTGGCTATGTATAGTTGTAAAATAAGAGAGGCAAGTTATGATGAATTCATAAATATGTTTTTAATAGCTTTTCCATCAGCTATTATAGGAGCTAGATTATATTATGTAATTTTTGAATTTGAGGATTATAAGGATAATTTAATTAATATTTTTAACATAAGACAGGGTGGTTTAGCAATTCATGGAGGAATAATTTTTGGAGTATTGGCAGTATATATATACCTAAAATACAGAAAAGAAAGTTTCTTTAAATATGTAGATGTGGCTGCCCCTTCTATAATACTAGGTCAAGCTATTGGAAGGTGGGGAAATTTTTTTAATTCAGAAGCTCATGGAGGACCTGTTACAAAAGAATTTATAAGTAAATTTCCCCAGTTTATACAAAAAGGAATGTTTATTGAGGGGACTTACTATCATCCAACATTTTTGTATGAATCAATTTGGAACTTTATAGTATGCATTTTTCTTATTTATCTTTTAAAAAAGACAAGAAAGAAAGGTATAGTTTTTATGGCTTACATAGGATTATATTCTTTAGGAAGATTTTTTATAGAGGGGTTAAGAACAGATAGTTTATATTTGGGATCTATAAGAGTAGCACAATTGATGAGTATAGCAGGTATAATTTTGTCTATATTTTTTATATACAATATTATGAAAAAAGAAGAGAAATAATGATAAATTAGTAGTTTTGAATGATATAATCTAAAATAAACCTTATTTAAAATTTATTTTGTTATACTTCTAATATATTTACTAATAGTGGTTAAAATAAACATATAAAAACTATTATTATATGGGAGGTATAATAATATGGCACATAAGAATAATAAAAATAGTAAAAATAATAAAAAAGTAGGACAAAAGACTAAAAAGGAATTAGCTAAAATGAAAATAGAAACCTCAAATGAGCTGGGAGTTTCTAATGAATCTAAAAAATTAGGGAAGAATAAAAAAAGTAAATAAGATAAAAATAAAGGTGATTTTATATTACCTTTATTTTTTTACAAAATATAAAAGGAGAGCTGAAACAATGAAAAAAATATACATAAAAGAAGTAAAGCCCGGTGAAAAAATAAATTCTCAGTTTATGATACTAAAAAAAATATATAAAGATGGAGATAGCATTATAGCTTATATAGGAGATAGAACTGGAGATATTAAAGTTAAAATTTTAGATAAAAAAGCTGTTCTAGATGCAGGAGATGTTATAGAATGTAGTTTTATATTTTCTAATAACAGTGAGATATTAAATTTTAAAAAAATGGAAAAATTTTTATTGGAAGATTTTTTACCTACTGTAGATAGACCTATAGAAGAAATAATGAATGAAATAGAAGAAATATCAAAAGATGAATTTAAGAGCAAGGAGTGTATAGAACTAAATAATTATTTTTTTAAAGATGAAGAATTTTTAGAGAAATTTAAAAGAGGAATAGGTGGAGTAAGTCAACATCATAATTATATAGGCGGATTAGCGGAGCATACATTGAATGTAATGTATTTAGCTAAAATGTTATGTTATAGATATAATGTTAAGAATAAAGAATTAGCTATATTAGCAGCTAAACTTCATGATATAGGGAAAACAGAAGAATTAAGTACCAGTGGTCCTTTTACTTATACATTAAAAGGAGAAATGGAAGGACATATAGTTATAGGGGTAGAAATGCTTCAAAGAGCATTTAATTATAATGTAAAAGCATATAGTGAAGATTTCAAACAAAGAGTAAAAGCCTGTATAATTCAGCATCATGGAAAAGTAGAATATGGTTCTCCAAGATCGCCTAAATTAGAAGAAAGTTATGTTGTTCATTATGCAGATTATATAGATGCTAATATGAATAAAATTGCTATAGTAAAAAAGGATGTAAAGGAAAATACTTGGAGTCAATATGACAGAAGAATTGAAGGAAAGATATATGTGTAATATATTAAAAATATAGTAATATTCAATATACAAAGATATCTAATATTTCATATTTTTTTGCTGTTGATAGGATTGTTTTATCAACAGTTTTTATTTTTTCAAATTTAAATAATATTCATTTATATAAAAATAATAACAAAGAAAACACTGCTAATGTTCGTATTTTTCATTGACTTTGAAATAAGTATTTGATACTATTTATTAGTGTCAAAAAAAGAAGAAAAATAGAAGGTGAACTATATGGAAAACTATTTTAAGTTAAAAGAAAATGATACAACTTTTAAAACTGAAATATTGGCAGGTATAACTACTTTTATGACTATGGCTTATATTTTAGTAGTAAATCCAGGGATTTTATCTCAGGCAGGTATGGACTTTGGAGCAGTATTTACAGCTACTGCTTTATCAGCAGCTTTGGCTACAATGTTAACAGGTTTATACGCCAAATTACCTTTTGCTCAAGCACCTGGAATGGGATTGAATGCATTTTTTGCTTTTACCATAGTTAAACAAATGGGATATTCTTGGGAATTTGCTTTAACAGCAGTGTTTTTAGAAGGAATAATATTTATATTATTAACAGCATTTAATGTTCGTGAGGCTATAGTAAATTCAATACCAAATAATATAAAGAAATCTATATCTGTTGGTATAGGATTGTTAATAGCTTTTATAGGGTTAGATAATGCTCATGTAGTAATTCATCCTAAAGATGGAGGAACTATAGTAGCTTTGGGGAATATAACCAGTGGAGATGCATTATTAGCTATTATAGGTATATTAATAACTGGGATTTTGTTAGCTAAAAATATAAGAGGAGCTCTCTTAATAGGTATAGTTATTACTACATTAATAGGGATACCTATGGGTATAACTAAAGTTCCAACAAGTTTTTTTAGTATGCCACCAAGTTTAAGTCCAATATTTTTAAAGTTTGAATGGCATAATATATTTACTCCTAATATGTTTATTGCGTTGTTTACATTATTATTTATGGATATGTTTGATACAGTAGGAACATTAGTAGGGGTAGCTACTAAAGCAAAGATGTTAGATGAAAATGGTAATGTGCCAAGAGTTAAAGAAGCTCTATTTTGTGATGCTATAGGAACTACCTTAGGAGCTTGTTTAGGCACAAGTACCGTTAGTACTTTTGTAGAGAGTGCATCTGGAGTAGCAGAGGGTGGAAGAACAGGATTAACAGCAGTATCTACAGCAACTATGTTCTTAATAGCACTATTTATATCACCACTATTTATAATGATACCAGCACCAGCTACAGCTCCATCATTAATATTAGTTGGATTATTTATGATGTCTCCTATAAAAGAAATAGAGTTAGAAGATTTTACAGAAGCTATTCCAGCCTTTCTAACTATAATAATGATGCCATTATCTTATAGTATATCAGATGGTATAGTTTTTGGTGTAGTTTCTTATATAGTAATAAAAACATTAACTGGAAAAGTTAAGGATGTAAGCTTAACTACATTCATAGTAGGAGCATTATTTGTACTAAAATTCTTTATATAAATTCTTATATTAATTAGTAATTGATATTTTAATAAAGAGCTATTAATTTATAAATTATAAAATGTATTTTTTAGAGTAGACAATTAAAAAATCTACCCTGTAGAGTACATTTTAAATTGAACTTAAATTAATAGCTTTTTATTATTGAAAAAATTACGATAAATATATGATTATATTATCTTGGTTAGATAGTTGCAGATTAAAAAAATTGTATTTACATGTAGTTATATATTATAATATTAATTAATTTATATATGGAGTTGGTATATTGAATTTAAAAGATAAAGCTAAATTATTGCCACAGTCACCGGGAATATATATTATGAGAGATTCTTTAAGTAATATAATATATGTTGGTAAATCTAAAAATTTAAGAAAAAGAGTATACAGTTATTTTATAAAATCAAATAATATTACTTCTAAAGTTGAAAAATTAGTAAAAAATATTAAAGATTTTCAATATATATGTACTGATACAGAATTAGAAGCTTTATTACTAGAATGTACTTTTATAAAACATATAAAACCTCAATATAACAGATTGATGAAAAATCATGAAAGATATGTTTATATACAAATAAATATTGAAGACAAATATCCTATAATTAAAGTAGTTTCAGAAATAATAGATGATGATTTATTATATTATGGACCTTTTATAAGCTATAATAGAATTTTAAAATTTATAGAGGGTTTAAATGAAATTTTACCTTTAATAAAATGCAATAATTATCTAAAGCATAAATCAACTTGTATAAACTATGCTATAGGAAAATGTGAAGGACCTTGTATTGAAAGTATAAGTTCTAAACAATATAAAAAATACGTAGACAAAGTTATAAGTTTTTTTCAGGGAGAAAAAGATTTAATTATTTTATTAGAAAAAGCTATGATAGAGCATTCTCAAACTCTAGAGTTTGAAAAAGCTAAAATATTTAAAGAGTATATAGATGTATTTAGTAGTGTGTTTCAGGAATATAAACATATCATTCCATTAAATAATTATAATAAATTTATTATAATTGATGCTACAAGAAAGAATATATTTAAAGTGATTTTTATAAATAATCATAATATAGAGTACATTGATACTATAACTATAGATAATATATCTAAAGAAAATTTAGAAGAATATTTTAAGAATATATATTTAGGATTTTATTTAATAAATTATAATAATAAATCAAAAAATATTGTAAACAAAGAATTTATAGATTATGTGCATATAATATTTTCATATATAAATATGAAAAAGGAAGATATAGTATACAGTAATATAGAACAAGATGATAATGTTTGTGATTTAGGAGAAAAATCCTTAAAATGGTCTAATTATATGATTGATAAATTAAATAAATTTATATAAAATATTATTAATAAAATATAAAATAGGATTAGGGGAGAAGAAGATGCCAATAGTTATAAGTAAAGAAAAAGATGATGACGATAGGCTCTATGTAACTTTTAATTATACTCATAATAGGGTAGAGAGAATAAAGAAAATAGAAGGGCACAAGTGGAATGCTATAAAAAAACATTGGAGTATTCCTAATAACAGAGAAACAATTGATAAAATAGTTTTAACTTTTTATGATGAAGAAGTGATGTTAGACGCATCTTTAATATAAAAATTTTTAAAATAACTTAGAATAAATATATTTATTCTAAGTTATTTTTTTATAGAAAAATAATTGTATAATAAATAAATTTATTGTGATTTTTATAGTAATAACTTAGTTATTTTTTTGTTATTCAATAAAACAGTATATGTAAAAAAGATAAACATGTAATAAATATATACAAAGGCTTATTGAATGGCTGTATATCAAGATATATATATAATTATATCAGTAAAACTAAAGAAGTGTATACATTGTATACAACTTAAAACATGAAAATTAAAGATTTTATAGATAAATTTTTATCATAAATATATTGGAAAATAGGCTATCATTGTTAAAATAATAGCTATCAATTCTGAATAAAAAATAAATTCCATATGCTGGCACGAAAGTTGCTTCTTATAAAAATAAGGGGGTGGTTAAGTGGAAAGTAAAAATATCTTATTAGATAAAAAAAATCATATTGCTATTTTAAGTTTAAATAGAGAATCTGTACTTAATGCTTTAAACACTCAGGTATTAAAAGAAATTAATACAATTTTAGATGATATAGAAAATGATGAAGATATTTATGTAGTTATAGTAACTGGAAAAGGAAAGGCCTTTATAGCTGGAGCTGATATCTCAGAAATGAAAGATAAAACTCCTAAGGAAGGAAGAATATTTGGAGAATTAGGACAGAACATATGTAGAAAAATAGAAACCATGGAAAAGCCAACTATAGCGGCCGTAAATGGATATGCTTTAGGCGGTGGATGTGAATTAGCAATGAGTTGCGACATAAGAATAGCTTCAGAAAAAGCTAAATTCGGTCAACCAGAAGTAGGTTTGGGAATAACTCCAGGATTCGGGGGAACACAAAGGCTTTCACGCTTAGTAGGGTTAAGTAAGGCAAAGGAATTGATACTTACCACAGATATTATAAAATCTGAGGAAGCATTAAATATAGGGCTTGTTAATAAAGTAGTACCAGCAGAAAGCTTATTAGAAGAAGCAATAACGTTGGCAGAAAAAATAGCATTTAAACCTCAATCTGCCATAAGATATGCTAAATCAGCAATAAATAGGGGTTATGAAACAGATATTGAAACAGGAATGGTAATTGAGAAAGATGTATTTGGTTTATGTTTTGCAACAGAAGACCAAAAAGAAGGAATGGAAGCTTTTTTAGAAAAAAGAAAACCAAATTTTATTAATAAATATTAAATTTTAAGGGGGTATAAAAATGAAAGTATTTATTTTAGGCGGAGGAACAATGGGAGCAGGCATCGTTGAAGTTTTTGCTAAAGCTGGCCATGAAGTTGTTTTAAAAAGATTCGTTGGTAGGGGAATGGATAAAATAATAAAAAGCTTTGATAAGCAAGTTAAAAAAGGAAAAATGACAGAAGAAGAAAAAAATGATTGCATCAAGAGAATAACAGTTACAACAGATATGGATTTAGCTAAAGATGCTGATCTAGTTGTTGAAGCATCTAAAGAAGATATGGAAATGAAAAAAGATATATTTAGTCAATTAGATAAGATTTGCAAACCAGAAGCTATATTTGCAACAAATACATCTTCTTTATCAATAACAACAATTGCTAGTAGTACAAATAGACCAGATAAAGTAATAGGAATGCATTTCTTTAATCCAGCTCCTGTAATGAAATTAATAGAAGTAATAAAAGGAATAGCAACTTCAGAAGAAACTAAAAACACTGTAATTGAAATATCAAAGAAATTAGGAAAGGAACCAGTAGAAGTAGAGGAGGCACCAGGATTTGTAGTTAATAGAATGCTTATACCTATGATAAATGAAGCTATTGGTATATATGCAGAAGGAATTGCTACTGTTGAGGATATAGATTTAGCTATGAAATTAGGAGCTAATCATCCTATTGGACCATTAGCTTTAGCAGATTTAATTGGTAATGATGTATGTTTAGCAATAATGGATGTATTACACTCTGAATTTGGAGATTCAAAATATAGACCTCATCCATTACTAATAAAAATGGTTAGAGGAAATTTATTAGGAAGAAAAACAGGAAAAGGATTTTATGAATATAAATAATAATTAAATTTGGGGGTATGGAAAATGAAAAATGTTGTTATTGCTAGTGCTGTAAGAACACCTATAGGAAAATTTGGAGGAACATTAAAAAGTGTTTCAGCTATAGAATTAGGAAGTATTGTTATTAAAGAAGCTTTAAAAAGAGCTAATGTAAAACCAGAAGATGTTGATGAGGTTATAATGGGTAATGTACTTCAAGCAGGTCTTGGTCAAAACTCAACAAGACAATCTGCAGTAGCAGCAGGTATACCAGTAGAAGTACCAAGCTTTACAATAAATAAGGTTTGTGGTTCAGGACTTAGAGCAGTAAGTTTAGCAACTCAATTAATAAAACTTGGAGATGACGATATAGTAGTAGCAGGTGGTACAGAAAATATGTCTGCAGCTCCATATCTTTTAGAAAAAGCAAGATGGGGACAGAGAATGGGCGATGGAAAAATTGTAGACGAGATGATAAGAGATGGACTATGGGAATCTTTTAATGACTATCATATGGGAATTACAGCTGAAAATATAGCAGAGCAATGGGGAATAACAAGAGAAGAGCAAGACGAATTTTCAGCTAAATCACAACAAAAAGCAGAGAAAGCTGTAAAAGAAGGAAGATTTAAAGAGGAAATAGTACCAGTAGTTATTAAAAGTAGAAAAGGCGAAATAGTATTTGATACTGATGAATTTCCTAGATTTGGTGCTACTAAAGAGAGCCTTTCTAAATTAAAACCAGCTTTCAAAAAAGATGGAACAGTTACAGCTGGTAATGCTTCAGGTATAAATGATGGAGCAGCTGCTTTAGTTATCATGAGTGAAGAAAAGGCAAATGAATTAGGAATTAAACCTTTAGCTAAAATAGTTGCTTATGGTACAAGTGGAGTAGATCCAAAGATAATGGGGTATGGACCATTTTATGCAACTAAAAAAACTTTAGAAAAAGCGAACCTAAAAATAGCAGATATGGATTTAATAGAAGCAAATGAAGCTTTTGCAGCTCAAAGTTTAGCAGTAGCTAAAGATCTAGGTTTTGATATGGATAAAGTAAATGTAAATGGTGGAGCTATAGCTTTAGGACATCCAATTGGATGCTCAGGGGCTAGAATATTAACTACTTTATTATATGAAATGGAAAAAAGAGATTCAAAACATGGCTTAGCTACCTTATGTATAGGCGGTGGAATGGGAACAGCTATTATTGTTGAAAGATATTAATATATTTTTATTAAAGATATATAATTACTAGCTTAATAATATAATACAATTTATAAGATAACATTAACATTGCATCATTAAAATAGATTTATTTTAATGATGCAATTAAATATAATACAAATTTTTTATTATGATTTTAATATTAAAGCTTTATAGCTAAAATAAAGTTTCAGAAATAATAGGGGGATTAAATATGGAATTTGGTTTATCACAAGAACAAAAGCTTGTTAAGCAGATGCTAATGGAATTTGTAGAAAATGAAGTGGAACCAATAGCTGCTGATATAGATAAAACAGAGAGATATCCAATTGAAACAGTAGAAAAAATGGCTAAATATGGAATGATGGGAATGCCATTTCCAAAGGAATATGGAGGAGCTGGCACTGATTATTTAAGCTATGTTATAGCAGTAGAAGAACTTGCAAAAGAATGTGCAACTACATCTGTTATTTTATCAGCACATACATCTTTATGTTGCGCTCCAATATTTGAATTTGGGACAGAAGAGCAAAAGAAAAAATATTTACCAGATCTTTTAAGCGGTGAAAAAATAGGTGCTTTTGGTTTAACAGAACCTAATGCTGGTACAGATGCATCTGCTCAACAAAGTGTAGCTGTTTTAGAAGGAGATCATTATATATTAAATGGATCAAAAATATTTATAACTAATGGTGGAGCAGCAGATACATTTGTAATATTTGCTATGACAGATAGAAGTAAGGGTGTTAAAGGAATTTCTGCATTTATATTAGAAAAAGAAATGTCTGGATTTAGCATTGGTAAGACAGAAGATAAAATGGGAATAAGAGCATCATCGACTACTGAACTTATATTTGAAGATGTAAAAGTTCCGAAAGAAAATTTACTTGGTAAAGAAGGAAAAGGATTTGGTATAGCCATGAAAACTTTAGATGGCGGAAGAATTGGAATAGCAGCTCAAGCATTAGGAATAGCAGAAGGAGCTTTAGATCACGCTGTTGCATATATGAAAGAAAGAAAACAATTCGGTAAAAATCTTACTAAATTTCAAGGCTTACAATGGTATATAGCAGATATGAAAGTGAGAGTAGAAGCTGCTAAATATCTTGTTTACAAATCAGCATGGAAAAAATCTACAGGAGAAAATTACACAATGGATGCAGCTGAGGCTAAACTGTATGCAGCTGAAACAGCTATGTATGTAACAAATAAATCTCTACAAGTATTGGGTGGATATGGATACACTAAAGATTATCCATTAGAAAGAATGTTAAGAGATGCTAGAATAACTGAAATATATGAAGGAACTTCAGAAGTACAAAAAATGGTTATAGCTAATAACTTATTACACTAGGAGGAGTTTATATGAATATAGTTGTTTGTTTGAAACAAGTACCAGATACAAATGAAGTTAAGATAGATCCCATAAAAGGAACTTTAATAAGAGAAGGGGTTCCATCTATTATAAATCCCGATGATAAAAATGCTTTAGAGGAAGCTTTAATATTAAAAGAAAATAATGGTGCAAGAGTTACTGTAATAAGTATGGGACCACCACAAGCTAAAGATGCATTGAGAGAAGCTTTAGCTATGGGAGCTGATGAGGCAATACTTATATCAGATAGAGCTTTTGCAGGAGCGGATACATTAGCAACATCCTATGCGCTAGCAACTGCTGCAGAAAAATTAGATTACGATATAATATTTGCAGGAAGACAAGCTATAGATGGAGATACAGCGCAAGTAGGACCAGAAATGGCTGAACATCTAAATATACCTCAAGTTACTTATGTAGAAAAAGTAGAAGTACATGATGATGAATTAGAGGTTAAAAAATCATTGGAAGATGGATATGAAATAGTATCTGTAAAAATGCCAGTACTTCTAACTGCTATAAAAGATTTAAATACTCCACGATATATGCATATGGCTAAAATATTCGAATGCTTTAATAAAGAAATAAAAGTATGGAATGCAGAGGATATTGAAGCTGACAAATCACTATTAGGGCTTTCAGGTTCACCAACTAAAGTAAAAAAATCTGTTACAAAGGAAACAAAAAGAGAAGGTGTTTTAATAAATAAGCCTTTTAAAGAAGCAGCACAATATGCAGTAGAAAAATTAAAAGAAAAACACTATATTTAGGTTGGGGGAGATATGATGAATTTATCAGATTTTAAAGGCATATGGATTTTTGCAGAGCAGAGGGAAGGAAAGCTTCAAAAAGTAGCTTTAGAGTTAATAGGTCAAGGTAAAGAGTTATCTAAAAAATTAGGAGTAGAATTGACTGCTGTTTTATTAGGTTATGATATTGATGATATACCAAGGCAGTTAATAAGTTATGGTGCAGATAAGGTATTGTATGTAAATAATCCTTTATTAAAAAATTATAATACAGATGGATATACAAAAGTTATATATGATTTAATACAAGAAAGAAAACCTGAAATATTATTAGTCGGAGCTACTTATATAGGAAGAGATTTAGCACCTAGAATTTCATCAAGATTAGGGACAGGACTTACAGCGGATTGTACAGGATTGGATATAGATAATAATACAAGGAATCTTTTAATGACAAGACCTGCTTTTGGTGGTAATTTAATGGCTACAATAATTTGTGACAGCAATAGACCTCAAATGTCTACAGTAAGACCAGGCGTTTTTCAAAAGTTAGAAAAAGATGCTAATAGAGATGGAAGTATTGAAAATATAAAAGTAAATTTAAAAGAATCAGATATAAAAATAAAAATAAAAGAAATTGTTAAATTAGCAAAAGAGATAGAAGATATAAGTGAAGCAAAAATATTGGTTTCAGGTGGAAGAGGACTTGGAAGCCCAGAAGGATTTAAATTATTAAGAGAATTGGCTGATTTAATGGGAGGAGCTATATCAGGTTCTCGTGCAGTTGTAGATAGTGGATGGATAGATAAAGCTTATCAGGTTGGACAAACAGGAAAAACAGTTAGACCTAATTTATATATAGCTTGTGGAATATCAGGAGCTATTCAGCATCTAGCAGGAATGCAAGACAGTGACTATATTATAGCTATAAATAAAGACGAATCAGCACCAATAATGCAAGTAGCAGATTTATCTATAGTAGGAGATTACAAAAAAATATTACCTTCTATGATAGATGAAATAAAAAAGATTAATAATTAGATAAAATAGTAATGGTTACTTTTAAATTTGATTATAAAATATATTGTAATCATATAAAAAAAGAATGTGAAATATAAATAATATATCACATTCTTTTTTTATTCCCATGCTATATTATATATAAATACATAATTTTTTTTAGAGAATGTTTTTGTAATTATTAGTGTTAAGGTAAATATGGTATTTAAGAAAATCAATTAATTTTTTAGACTTATTTAATTATAAAGTTATATAATTTAAATATAGATCAAGACATTTTTTTAACAATGTAAAGATATGTATTATAAAAGAATATTTGTCAAATATTGCATCAAGGTATATAATGAAGTTATAGGTAATTACTTAGGGGGTATATTCTATGTTTATGGAAGAAGACTTTAAAATTATAAGTGAAAATATTAACAAGGGTACAATTAATATCAATAATAAAAATAATGTACTATCTGATAAATATTTATTAAAAAATAAAAGTAATAATAGGCATGTGGATATATTAAAAAATAAAGAAACCCATAAAAAGATTAATAAAAATTCTAAGGTAGAAAGTAAAATAAGTATAAATGAATCAGAATGTGCAACTACTTTAGATTATAAACTATACAGCGAAATGAAAAAAGATATAAAATATTATAAATCAGTTTTAGATGTTGTTAATAAAGTACTATATACAATAAACGAATGTATAGTAGTTGTGGACGAAAATGGAATAATTATAATGATGAGTGAATGCTATAAAAAGTTTATTAATTGCAAAGATCCAGAGGGGAAATATGTGGGGGATGTTATAAAGGATACTATGTTACATAGAGTTTTAAAAACAGGGAACATAGAAAGTGGAGAAGTACAAAAAATTAATGGCAAACAAGTAATTACTATGAGGATACCATTGAAAAAAGAAGATAGAATTATTGGAGCGATAGGGAAAATAATGTTTAAAGATGTGAATGATTTTTATTTTTTATATGGAAAGTTAAATAAGTCAAAAAATACACATAAATGTTACGATAATAAATTAGAAAAAAATAGACGAGCTAAATATTTTTTTAAGGATATTGTTGGGGATTCTTCTGAAAGTAATAATATTAAAAGTTTAGCTAAGAAATCTGCAAATACAAATTCGAATGTTTTAATAGTAGGAGAAAGTGGAACAGGTAAAGAATTATATGCTCATTCAATTCATAATGCTAGTAATAGAAGATTAGGGCCTTTTATAAAAATTAACTGTGGGGCTATACCAGCTGAATTGTTAGAGTCTGAATTATTTGGATATGAAGATGGTGCTTTTACAGGAGCTAAAAAAGGGGGAAAAAAAGGAAAATTTGAGTTGGCAAATGGAGGTACTATATTTTTAGATGAAATTGGTGATATGCCAATGTGTATGCAAGTTAAGCTTCTAAGAGTCATTCAAGAAAGAGAAGTAGAAAAAGTGGGGGGCAATATACTAAAGAAAATTGATGTTAGGATAATTGCAGCTACAAATAAAAATCTTGAAAAGTTAGTCGAAAAAAATAAATTTAGAGAGGATTTATATTATAGACTTAATGTTATAAGGATTAATGTTCCATCACTAAGAGAAAGAAAAGAAGATATATTATTAATATCAGATTTTTTAGTAAAAAAAGTATCTGATAGATTAGGCATATGTATAAAAGGAATATCTAAAGAAGCTAAAGAATATTTATGTAATTATAATTGGCCAGGAAATATTAGGGAGCTTGAGAATGTAATAGAACGATCTGCAAATTTATTAGACTCAGATTTAGTTATAAAGCCAAAACATTTACCAAAAGAAATATTAAAAGGCTATATTGTAAAAGCTTCCACTAAAGAAAATAAATATTTAAAAGACATAATTTCGGAAGTAGAAAAAGAAGTTATTTGTAACTGTTTAGAAAAAAATAATGGAAATAAAAATAAAACCTCTAAGATATTAGGAATAAGTAGAGCAAATTTGTATAAAAAAATATCAGAATATAATATATAATCAGAATATAATATATAGTCTGATGCAATGTAAAACAACAGAGTTATTATTTTTATAATACTCTGTTGTTTTATATTAGATTTTTTAGGAAGATGTTTTTCTATATTCTAAGGTATTACTCCATTTACCACACCTATCACCAAAAGAACCTAATGTAATATTATTGTCCAATATTTTTACTACTTCACAAGCATTAGCACAGCCATTACATTCAAAAGTTTTAGAGATAAAATTTTTATTATATATGTCAAACCCTCTAAAATTTGTAGTAGAATTTGATTTTTCTAAATTATTTTTGGCTATTAAAGCTACTCCTATAGATCCCATTATTTTATGATGTTTAGGTACAATTATTTCATATCCTAGAGCTCTTTCAAAAGAATCTTTAATTCCTTTGTTAGAAGCTACACCACCTTGAAAAAATATTTTAGGAAGAATTTCTTTGCCTTTGCCAACATTATTTAAATAATTTCTAACTAATGCATCACAAAGGCCTCTTATTATGCTTTCTTGACTGCAACCTAATTGCTGTTTATGTATCATATCTGATTCAGCAAAAACGGCACATCTTCCAGCAATTCTTACAGAAGAAGTTGCTTTTAAAGAGTAATCACCTAAGTCTTCTATGGGTATCCCTAATCTTTCTGCTTGTCTGTCTAAAAAGGAGCCTGTTCCAGCGGCACATACCGTATTCATAGCGAAATCTGTAACTATCCCATTTCTTAGAAGTATTATTTTAGAATCTTGACCACCTATCTCTATTATTGTTTTAACATTCTTATCTAAATTTAAGGAAGCTATAGCATGAGCAGTTATTTCATTTTTTACTGCATCAGCACCTATTAAATAAGAACCTATAATCCTTCCACTACCAGTAGTACCTACAGCACCTATTTGTTTACTATCATATTTATTACTTAATTTTTTTAATCCTTCTTGTATAGTTTTTATAGGATTTCCTCTGGTTCTTAAGTACAGAGCATCAATAACATTTGAATTTTCATCAATAATTACAATATCTGTACTTACAGAACCTATATCAACTCCCATATAGTACATTTTCTTCTCTCCTTTCTAATAAATCTATAAAGGCTTCTATACGAGTTGAATAGCCTGCTTCTCCTGTCATCTCATCTACCACAAGAGACATAATAGGAAAATTTTCATTTTTAGATATAGTAGGGAGTATGGATTTAGAAACAATTTCTGGCATGCATCCTAAAGGAAAAATTTGAATAGCTCCATGAAATCCATTTTTTTTAGCAAGAACAGCTTCACCAATACATTCTCTTCCATAACCACCTATACCTAATGATAAATATTTCTTAGAAGCTTTTTTTAATGAAAGACAATCTAAATTAAGAGGGGATAAAGCGGTATTTTTTACCCACCAACTAGGATATAAAATTTTAGAAGTACAAATACCATAATCCATTAATTTATCTTCAATATAAAGATTTGAAAAAGGTTCAATTATGGTATAAATTTCTCCTATTATAGCTATTTTCAATGGATTTTTTGATTTATCAATGGGTACTTCTTTTAATTTTTTATGATGATGTTTCACTAAGCTAATCATTTCTTTAGCAGTTTTACAATTTAAAATCTGATTTTTACAATCCCAAAGAATTTTTTTTGAGTCTCCATTATTTATTTCATAACCAGCTTTTATTTTTGCCTTTTTATCTAAAGAATCCATTAAGTTTATTATTTTTAAACCATATATTAATGAAGAAAATTTTTTCGTAGAACTTACGTTACTGTGAATTGCTATTTTGTTTATTCTTGTTAAAAATTCATCTTTACCTATATCTTTAGGAGAATCTATTACTATAAAATCCAAATCATAACCTAATTTTTTTAATGTGTTCATTTGAAGTTCACAGTATTCTCCAAACCTACAAGGACCACAACTACCTGCTATTACAATAGTATCAGCACCTTCTTCTATACTTTGAATATAGTTTCCAATCATTATTTTAAAGGGAAGACATATTTCATCTGGAGAATAAAGAGAACCTATTTCTAAAGCTTTTTTATTACTAGCTTTAGGAATTATATATTTAATTCCTAAAGTATCAAAAATTGCTTTAGCTGCGTAGCAACTATTACCTAGGTGTGGAAACGTAACTTTCAAGATTAAATACACTTCCTTTCTAACATATCTGTAAAGGCCTCAATTCTAGTATGAAATCCTGCTTGGCCTGTTTGTTCATCTATCTTTAGAATTAATATAGGAAAATCCCTTAATTTATCTTTTATGAGATCTATTATTATAGAATCTATTCCACAACCGAAAGAGGATATATATATTATGCCATCTACCTTATGTTCACTACCCAAATAAGCTGCAGCTCCATAAGAATTTTTAGCGAAACTCCAAAAGGGATTTTTAAATAATTCCTTTACGTATTTGTTTTTATCATCTTCACTTACAAATTCTTCAGTTATTATACCTATATTTAAATTTTTAAGAATATTTACTATATTCATATTTACGTAATTATCATAAACATTATAAGGATGACCTAATAGTGCTATATTTAAATTAGATGATAATATGTTTATACCTGTATCATAGTTTTCTTGATTTTTTATAGCTATATTATAAGATCTAAATATTTTAGGAATATTTTTAGTTATATTTAGACCAGCCTTTAAAGCCCAATTTTTAAGGCTATATTTTGAATGATAGTAAATAGGATAAGTAATGGTTTTAGGCATATTAGGTATATTATTTATAACCATTTCTGGTAATCCACAAAACTTAGGGCATATATATTTGTTTTTTTCTATTTGCATTATTCTAGGAAGTAATATAATATCGCATTTATCTTTAATGGATGATACATGTCCATGAAAAATTTTTATAGGGAGACAAGCTTCATCCACAGAAAGTTTTACTCCATTATTTAATATATTTTTATTAGTATTTGAAGAAGTTATAATTTCGGCACCTAATTCTTCAAAAAAACTATGAAAAAAAATATTATATTTACAATAAAGTAATCCTCTTGGTATTCCTACTTTCATAAATCCTACTCCTTTAATTCATAATTCTTTTTAAATTATTGACAAATATATATTAACTATTCATATATAAAGTAATAATATTTTTTCATTTGCAGAGAATATATATAAGCCTTTATTAAAAATGTAATAATGAGAAGTATTTAAAAAAATATAAATAATAAAAGGTGATTATTTAGTATTGTTAATTATAAATTTTGAAAGGTAGGTGAAAAATCGTAGTTTTTATTTAAGCTACGATGATTATGAAAGCTTATGTAGATAAAGATACTTGTGTTGGATGTGGGTTATGTCCTAGTATATGCAGTGAAGTATTTGCAATGCAGGATGATGGAAAAGCTCATGTTATAGTAGAAAATGAGAATGTCCCTGAAGAATTGACACATTTAGCTGAAGAGGCTAGAGATTCTTGTCCTGTAGCAGCTATAGAAGTTGAATAATAAAACGAGTTTAGTTTTAAGAGACTTTTTTGTCGTATACCACTTATAAGTGGATGGTATAAAAATTTATTTAGAAATAAAAATGTGAATTTTATAAAATAATAAGAAAGATTAATATATAGTGTATAAGTAAAATTTAAAAATGAACACCTATTAATAGGTGTTCATCCTAAAAATCTATTTAACTAATGCTTTAGCTATATTTGTAATAAAGTCTTGAGCATTTGTAACTAGAGTTTTAACTTCTAGAGTACCTCTATCTGATAGTTTATTAACAGAGAATTCTTGTATATCTATAGAATAGATATATACAGGTCTAACAACACCATCTCTTACTGTGTAAGATGGAGTCATATTTCCTGAAGCTATTGTATGTAGTACTGTAGATAAACATATAAGCATTGTAGATT
>NZ_BAAAAP010000021.1:0-62803 GCF_054768215.1 Clostridium sp. CTA-1 | reverse complement strand
ATGGTATATTAGAAATATTTGAAAAAGCTGCCCCTATAGAATTTGCCTGAACCATATTACCTATAAATCCTAAGGCTAATATTATAGTTATAGAGAAAAAACTAGCTAAAAATTTACTTTTAAGTCCTTTGCTTATATAATAGGCTGGGCCTCCTGTCACTTCTCCATTAACTTTTTCTTTAAAAATTTGTGCTAAAACCGCTTCTCCAAAAATAGTTGCCATTCCTAAAAATGCACTAATCCACATCCAAAAAATTGCTCCAGGTCCTCCTGATACTATAGCTGTTGCTGCTCCGGCTAAATTTCCAGTACCTACTTGAGCCGCCACTGCTGTTGCTAATGATTGAAATGAACTCATTCCATCTTTACCTGCTTTTTTCCCTTTTAAACTTATACCTCCAAAGGCTTTTTTGAAGGACTCTTTGAATTTAGATACTTGAACAAATTTTAGAGACACAGTAAATATAATTCCTGTTCCACACAACAAAAAAATCAGTATATAATTCCACAGTACATTGTTTATTCCTTTGACTGCATTTAAAAGATCCATATATACTCCTCCTTGTAAATTAAATACACACATTACATATATATTCCATATAATCATATTAATTCCTGCCTGTGCGTTACATTTTTAACATATTTCTTTAAAAATATATTATAATATGCTAATCATAAAATATAATATAGTTTTACCCTTTATATCTTCATTAAAAAATATTTTATCATTATATATTAACTTACTTTAGTTTTTTATTATATTTACATCATTTTACTGTGTTAATATATAACAAAAAGCTAGAACTAAAATTTCACATCAAAGTTCTAGCTTTTTATTATTTTTTATAATTTTAAATCTCCATAATTATAGGTAAAACTATTGGTCTTCTCTTTGTTTTTTCATATAAATATTTTTCTACAGATTTTTTAATATTTGATTTCAATACATACCATTCAATTATTTTATTTTCTAAACAATTTTCTAGTTCCTCTTTTACTATTTCTTTTACTTCATTTATTAAGGCTTCTGATTCTTTTACATATATGAATCCCCTTGTTATTACATCCGGTCCTGCTATTACGCTGTAGGATTCTTTTTCTAGAGTTACTACTATAGTTAACATACCATCCTGTGCTAAATACCTTCTATCTCTGAGCACTATATTACCTACATCACCTACACCTATGCCATCCACAAATATGGATCCTGTACGAACCTTTCCTGATACTTTTGCTTCCTCATGTGATATTTCTAAAACTTGACCTGTTTCTAAAGAGAAGATATTCTCTCTTTCCATGCCTAACTCCATGGCTAAATCCACATGTCGTTTTAGGTGCCTATATTCTCCATGTACTGGCATAAAATATTTAGGATGCACTAATGTATGAATTAATTTTAATTCTTCCTCATAAGCATGACCAGATACATGTACCTCTTCTAATGCTTCATATATTACATCTGCGCCCTTTTTAAATAACTCATTTATTACTCTAGATATAAGTTTTTCATTCCCTGGAATTGGTGATGCAGAAATAATAAATAAATCCTTTGGCTCTATAGCTATTTTCCTATGATTAGAATAAGCTATTCTTGCAAGAGCTGCCATAGGTTCTCCTTGACTTCCAGTAGTTATTATGGTTATTTGTTCGTTAGGATAATTTTTCATTTCATCTACAGTTATCAAATAAGTTTCTGGTATATGAAGATATCCTAAATCCATAGCTACCTTAGATATATTTTCCATACTTCTCCCGCTAAAGGCTACTTTTCTTCCATACTCTATAGATGCATCTATTATTTGTTGCATTCTATGTATGTTTGAAGCAAAAGTTGCTACAATAACTCTTCCTTTAGCATTTGAAAAAATTTTAGTTAAAGTTTCTCCTATGGATTTTTCTGAAATTGTGTGTCCCTTACGCTGCACGTTTGTACTATCAGCCATAAGAAGCAATACTCCTTTTTTACCCAATTCAGCAATACGATGGAAATCCATTACTAATCCATCAATAGGTGTGTAATCTATTTTAAAATCACCGGTATGTAATATAACTCCCACCGGTGTATGAATAGCTATAGAACAAGAATCCGCTATGCTATGGGTATTTCTTATAAATTCCACCTTTAAATTTTTTAGTTCTACTATATCTCCTGCTTCCACCTTATTAAGCTCACAATCTGAGAGCATATTATGTTCTCTTAGTTTATTTTCTACTATACCTAAGGTTAATGCAGTACCATAAACAGGTCTATTTAATTGTTGCAAAATATAAGGTAAAGATCCTATATGGTCTTCATGTCCATGAGTTAAAAAAATGGCTTTTACTTTATCTTTATTATTTAAAAGATATGTTATATCTGGAATAACCAAATCTACACCATACATCTCCTCGTCTGGGAAAGATATACCACAGTCTATAATAACTATTTCATTTTCATATTCAAAAGCAGTTATATTTTTACCAATTTCTCCAAGTCCACCTAAAGGAATAATCTTTATACTATCTTTATTACTCATTTCATACCCTCCTCTTTCAGTATTTATAAATTTTTTATATGTTGTACTTATTATATTATTTTGCTCTTTAAATTAATAAAATTAACTAAAGAAGTAATGCTTATTATAAAATTTTTCATTTATCTTATTTTGGCTACTCTAAGCTAAATTAATTCCCTTTATTTATATTTTTAAAATTTTATCATTATTATTCTTTACCTAATCATACCATTGTTAATACATAATCCATATATATTATAATAAGCTTTAATAATATTTTTACATATTATTAAAAATGAAGTGTATTTTACTATACTTTATAATAAAAATTTTAATGCTAAACCTTAATAAATATAAGTAAGGGTATCTCTTAATAGATTTAATTTTAATATAGCAAAGATAAAAGTTTATGAAGTGTATTTTTTATCTTTATGCTGTTAAATTTAAATCCATTTTTTGAGATACCCTCTTATTATATATTTACTCTAAATTATTTGTTTTCTCCAAAGACTTTTTCATAGTCTTTCATAAATTTTTCAATTCCTATATCAGTTAATGCATGCTTTGACATTTGAATTATAACTTTGTATGGTATTGTAGCTATATGAGATCCTGCCATTGCAGCTTCCAATACATGCATAGGTGTTCTTATACTGGCTGAAATTATTTCTGTTTTTATTCCATGAATTTTAAACATATCAGCTATTTGTTCTACAACTTCAATACCTGGATTCCCTATATCATCCAATCTTCCTAAAAAAGGACTTACATAGGTAGCTCCTGCTCTAGCTGCTAATAAAGCCTGCATTGATGAAAATATTAAGGTTACATTTGTTTTTATTCCCTCTTTAGATAGAACGCTAACTGCTTTTAACCCTTCTTCGCACATGGGTATTTTTATAACTATGTTTTTATGCAATTTGGATAGCTCTCTTCCTTCTTCTATCATTTTCTTATGTTCTAAACTTATAACTTCTGCACTTATGGGACCATCTACTATACTACAAATTTCTTCTACTACTTCTTTTAAATCTCTTCCTTCTTTTGCTATTAATGAAGGATTTGTTGTAACTCCTGACAAAACTCCTAATTGGCTTGCTTTTCTTATCTCTTCTACATTGGCCGTATCTATAAATATTTTCATTTTGTCATCTCCTTTAAATATTTCATGTAGATTACACTACAATAATTATATTTATTTTATTATTATATTTCTTATTATACATTTTCTCTCATAAAGTTCAAAATTCATTTTATTCCTTCTAATTTAATTTTTTACCAATTTCTTTTATTGTCTGAATATTTATAACTCTTTCTTCATATTAATCAATTCTTTAAATAAAATCTATATAAATACATGGTCAAAGCCTATTTTAAAATCTAAATAATATAATCTACAAAAACTATTACTATATATTTAATTTCTAGCAAAAGGATTATGTGATTATAATATTAATTAATTATCACATAATCCTTTCTATTTACACATTTAATATAATCTTACCTGTTCTATTTCTAAGTTAAGTTACTTATTTTTTATACATTTTAGTTTACTCTTTGTGCTTTACTTTTTTCCTCTTTTCTTTAATCCAAGTCCTAGTCCACTAATTATGACCCCTAATGACCCTAATAGACCTGAGTTAATAGGTGATCCTGTTTTAGGTAAAACTTTTCCTGTAGCTTTCCCTTCTTCCTTTCCCCCATCTGCTAGTGAATTTATCTTTACAAGCTTATCCTCTTTTTTAAAATTTTCACTATTGCTTTCATCCTTTTCTGAAGCTATATTATTATATTCCTTTATAGATTTTAAGCTATTTTTATCAGGAACTATTCTAAAGGAAACTCTGGAATTATCCATTGGAACTACATTCATAGTTAATTTTATTTTTGAATCTAAGCTGTTTATTGGGAATTTTATTCTACTAATTTCTTCTCCATTATTATTCTTTATCTTCTCTATTACTGTAGGTGTTATTTCTTTTCCATCCACTGTAGCTGTTATATTTTTCATCCAATCTGTTCTGTTTAAAGTTACTATAAGATATTTTTTTGCATCTTTAACTTCATAATTTATATCTTTCACATATTGAGCTGACATAGATGGATCATCACTATTTTCTTTTAGAATTTTTGCCTTCAAACTATATAATCCATCTTTTTCTTCTTTCGATATTGGTTTTGTTTCCGGTTTTTGTTCTGCTTTGGTTTCTGACTTCCCTTCATCTGGTTTTGTATCTGATTTGTTTTCTGGCTTTTCTGTATCTGGTTTAGTTTCTGGCTTTTGTTCTGGTTTTGTATCTGATAATTTTAATGTATCCTCCTTTAATTTAACACCAAAATTAACATCTTTATTCATTTCATCAATATATGTTTTCACTTGTATATCAGAATCTAAACTAGGTACTTCAAATTTAATTGTACTAATCTTACTGCTATTATTATTTGTAGCTACTGGTAAGGCTGAAGCTAAGTATTTTCCCTTATTATTATTAAGTGTACTTATTTTAACAGGTTTACCATCTACAAACACAACTAAATTTTTAGCATATTTTTCATTAGATAGTTTTAAGACTATAAATATTTTTTTATCTTGAGCTTTAACTTCAGTATCTATTTTTAAATACTTTTGGATTTCTTCAGATTCCTTTGCATCAGGAGCTACTATTGAATTTTCAACTTTATATACTCCATTTTCTAAATCTTTTTTATTGTCTGGTTTCACTTCTGGCTTTTCTTCTGGTTTTGTTTCTGGTGTTACTGAATTTGAATTTACTATTCTAAACCCTACTGTTGCATTACCCATTGGTACTACATTCATATGTAGCATAACCTGTGAATTTTCACTATTTACCTCAAATGTTAAATCAGCATTTTCACCGGATTGTTTTTTATCATAACTTACACTTTGTCCATCTACTGATACTTGTATATTTTTCATCCAATCTACTTTGTTTAATGTTATTGTAAAAAACCTTTTACCATCCTTTTCCGTATAAGTAACATTTTTATTTAAATATTGTCCTGCCATAGATGGCTCATTTGAGTCTTCTTTTAAAACTACTACATTTATTTGTTTTTTTGTTTCTGGCTTTGTTTCAGGTTTTGTCTCCGGTTTAGTTTCTGGCTTTGTTTCAGGTTTTGTCTCCGGTTTAGTCTCTGGTTTTATCTCTGGTTTTGTCTCCGGCTTAGTCTCTGGTTTAGTCTCTGGTTTTGTCTCCGGTTTAGTTTCTGGTTTAGTTTCTGGTTTTGTCTCCGGTTTTGTTTCTGGAGTTTCTTCTTTATATTCCTGTATTAATTTAACTGTATCTTTTTCTGGAACTATTCTAAACCCTACTCTAACATTTCCCATTGGTACTACATCCATGTTTATCATTACTTTTGAATCTAAACTTCCAATTTCAAATGCTATTTTCCCTTTTTCTTCCTCACCATTTCTTTCAATAGTTTCGACTGTTGGATTAATTTCTTTTCCATCTACTGTAGCTGTTATATTTTTCATCCAATCAGTTCTTTTTAGTGTTAATACAAAATATTTTTTACCTTCTTTTATTTCGTAATTTATTTTTTCTAAATAACTGCCTGCCATAGATTCTTCATCATTTTTTTCCTGTAATGTTTTTACTGTTAATTCATATAATCCGCTTTTCCCTATTTCTTCTGGCTTCACTTCAGGTTTTGTTTCTGGCTTAGTATCAAGTTTTTCCTCTGGATTTATTTCTGGCTTAGTGTCAGGTTTTTCTTCCGGATTTGTTTCTGGCTTAGTGTTAGGTTCTTCTTCCGGACTTGTTTCTAGTTTAGTATGAACTTTTTCTTCTGGATTTGTTTCTGGCTTGGTATCAGGCTTTGTTTCAGGAATTTCTTCTTTGTATTCCTCTATTAATTTAACTGCATCTTTTTCTGGTACTATCCTAAAACCTACTTTAGCATTCCCCATTGGTACTACATTCATATTTAACATTATTTTTGAATCTAAACTTCCAATTTCAAATCTTATTTTTCCTTTTTGTTCGCCTTTATCATTTTTTTCAATAGTTTCAACTGGTAGATTAATTTCATTTCCATCCACGGTAGCTGTTATATTTTTCATCCAATCAGTTCTATTTAATGTTAATATAAAATATTTTTTTCCATCTCTTATTTCATAGTTTACTCTTTCTAAATAACCACCTGCCATAGATGTTTCATCATTATTTTCTTTTAATGTTTTTACTGTTACTTCATATAATCCACTTTTCTCTTTGTTTTTATTAACATTTTGTACTGCGGCTTTTACTACATCATTCCCTTGAGCATATACTGGCATTGAAACAATTGGACTACCTAAAACTCCAATATTAGTTAAGAATACTAATGTTGCAACTCTTTTAGATAAACTTTTATTCATTGTTTTACCCCCTATTAATTAAATTTTATTTATATTATTAAACTTTTACATTTATAAATTTTCATATATTGATAAATATTATTGTGCTTTAATCATTTAAAATAGACTTATTAAAACCTAATTATTGATATTGATTTTCTTTATCAATACCATTTTAAAAAAATATTTTTATGCTCAATAATATCTATATATCAATATAAAACTAATATTTACACATCATAATGTACTACTTCTTCATTTCCGCTTTAACTATTAATCTTTTTTTACCCTTATCTGTACAAGTTACTATAGTCATACTTTTTTTATTTTCATCCTGATCTAATACACCTATTTCTGATGGTTCCACAACAAATTTTTTAGTTATAATATAGTCATATTCTCCCGTTAATGTTTTTATCTTAATTTCATCTTTTATATTTACCTTATAAAGCTCATTTAAAATTTCATTGTAAATAGTACTACTATGCCCTGCTATAGAAAAGTTACCATTAATTCCCGGCATAGCTGTATCTTTAAAATGTCCTAAATAATATCTTAAATCATCCATATTAGTTCCTTCAACAATTATAGATTGCAAACTTATAGAAGGTATCTCCATTATAGCTATTTTATCTCCATCACCATTTGTATATTTTATTGTCTTTCTTTTTTGTTTCCCATAATTCTTGTCATGATTTTTGTCATCATTTTTGCTGTTTTCCAAAGCTATATCATTATTAAACTCCTTTATAAGTTGGGCTTCCTTGTTTTTAGAATACATTCTTATACCTAAAGAACTGACCATTAGTACTAATCCAATTATTATAAATAGGCTTGATATAATATTTCTCTTCATACTTATTTACTCCTTATTTATTTGTAATTTATTAATGAATTTTCTTAGGAATAAAAATAAGTTTTTCTCCAAATTGATTTTTCAATATATTCATATCTACGCTATAAACATCTCTTATTAATTTTTTATTTAAAATTTCTTCTGGTTTCCCTAAAGCTTGTATTTCTCCATTTTTTAAAACTAAAACTCTGTTACTATATTTTGCTGCTTGATTTAAATCGTGAAGTACCATTACAACTGTTAATTTTAAATTTTCATTTAGCTGCCTTACTAATTCTAAAATTTCTATTTGATTATTTATATCTAAATAAGTTGTTGGCTCATCTAACAATAGAACTTTTGGTTTTTGTGCAAGGGCCATAGCTAGCCAAGTCCTTTGTCTTTCTCCTCCTGATACACTAGTAATTTTTTTATTTTCCATATGTTTAAGATTTGTATTTTCTAATGCCCAATCAATTATTTCTTCATCATCTTTATTTAAACTTTCAAACCATGCTTTATGAGGGTTTCTACCAAAGCCTACTATCCTTCTTATAGTCATATCCTTTGGAGCACTATTATGTTGAGAAAGACAAGCCATTTCTTTAGCTATATCTTTATTACTCATATCCCAAAGCAACTTTCCATCTAGATGGATGATGCCTTCCATAGGCTTTAATAACCTTCCTATAGCCTTTAGCACTGTAGATTTTCCTGAACCATTAGGTCCTATTATAGTAAGCATGTCTCCTTTGTCTACCTGTAAATTGAAATTTTTAACTATAACTTTATTACTATAACCTATGGTAAAATCCTGTATATTAATCATCACTCTTACGCCTCCTTAATAGGAATAAGAAAAATGGTCCACCTATCATAGCCATTATTACTCCGACTGGTAACTCTATGGGCCTTGCTATATATCTTGCCATAGTGTCTGCTAAAAGTAATAAAATAGCTCCCAATATAGCACTCATTGGTATTAAATATTTATAATCATACCCTATTACTAATCTGCATATATGAGGAATAATAAGTCCTAAAAAACCAATGATACCCACTATTGAAGTGCTTATACCTGCCAAAAATACTGCAACTAAAGATATAAACATTCTAGTTTTATTAACATCTGCCCCTAAATTAGTAGCCACATCATCTCCTAATGCTAAAAGATTGGCACCTTTTATACAAAATAGCGATAATATTATACCTAATATACTATAAGGTACAAGATACTTAACTTCATTCCATCCTCTATAGGCTAAACTTCCATTTATCCATAAAAGCATGCCCTGAATTTTATCACTATTTAAAATAGATAATAGTGAAGTAGCTCCTAAAAATATAGCATTTACAGCTACTCCTGCCAAAATTATTCTTAAAGAATTTAATCCATTATCCCAGGAAAGGGCAAAAACCATAATACAAGCTAACATCGCTCCTAAAAAAGCCATTAAAGGTAATATTTTATAAAACTGTGGAAAATAAATCATTACTATAATAGCCACTAAACTTGCTCCTGAAGACACTCCTGTGATTCCTGGATCTGCTAATGGATTTCTCATAACAGATTGCAAAAGGGCTCCAGATATAGATAAAGATGCTCCCACAAATATTGCTATAATTATTCTAGGTAATCTCATATCCATAACTATGCTAGAATTTATTTCATTGCCTTTACCTAAAAATATATTTACTATATCTTTAACATGTATGTCTGTGCTTCCTACCCCAATAGTTAAAGCAGCTAAAACTATTAGTAGTATAAAAGATAAAATTATCATCATTATCTTAGTTTTATTCTTCATATTTTTCATATATTTCACCATTTCTATAGTTATTTATATAAATAATCCTTCATTTTTTCTAAAGAATCTGCTATTTTTATATCTCCTGTAACTCCAAAAAATTTAGGATCCAAATCATATACTTTATTTTCTTTAACAGCTTTAAACTTCTTCCATTGAGGGTTAGTCTCAAATTCTTTTTCTGTTTGCTTTTTAGCTTCATCTATATATCCATGATACATCCTAAAAATAACATCTGGATTTTCCTTTAATGCAGCCTCTAAAGAAAATGGTACATATTGACCCTTAAGATTTGCTTTATTTGCTATATTTTCTCCACCTAGTTTATTAATAAGACTTCCCGTAAATGAATTTTCACTGGCTAGCATAAAGTGTCCTGGTGCTCCAAACAGAATCATAACCTTTACCTTTTTATTTTTATCCACATCTTTCATTACTTCTTTTTCTTTTCTTTCTATTTCTTCAACTAAATTTTTACCATTTTGTTCTTTCCCATATTTCTTAGATTTTTCTAGTATAGTTTTTTTCACTGAATCATAGGAATCCAGATTGCAATATTCTGTATTTATACCACTAGCTTTAAGCTTATCTCCTATCATCTCCTCTAAAGCACCTGATGTAATATATACATCTGACTTTAAACTCTTAACTTTTTCTAAATCAGGGTTCATTGGTAACCCGACTTCTGGCAACACTTTTATTTTATCTGATATTTCATATTGAGTACTTGCTCTTCCTACCATTTTAATATCTAATTTTGATAACATTTCTGCCACAGCCACACTACCAGCTACAATTCTTATATTTTTTCCTTCTTTAGCTGATATATTATTAGAACTTGTCTTATCTACCTTTGAATTTCCACAAGCAATAAGAGAAAGACACAGTATAGTGCACGTAATTAAAGATAAAAATTTTTTCATAAACTATTCCTCCTATTTATTATAGGACTTGATTTTAAGAAAACAGATTTTTTATATTCAGTTTAAACTCTTAAAATTTATTTTCTCTTTTTCAATAACCCTGCTCCCAACAAAGTACTTAATCCACCCATTAATAATAAACTGCCATTGGAAATTGGGAAACCTGTTTGGGGTAATTCTTTTTCAGCATTACTACTTTTACTGCTTTTATTATTATCATCATCCTTCTTTGAACTTTCCTTAGGACTTTCTCCAGATATTTTTTTAATATCATCATTAAGGACGATTCTAAAAGCTACATCTGCATTATCCATTGGAACTACATTCATTCTAATTTTAATATTAGGTTTTTTATTTGGTATTTGAAATTTTATTGCAGCTACTTTACCTTCATTATCTTGACTCGCATGTTCATATTGAACTGATGCATCATCTACTAAAACTTTGATATTTTTCATCCAATCATTTCTTAAAACTTTAAAAGTAAAATACATATTTCCACCTTGTACCTCTAAGACTCCATTGCTATCAACGTATTGTCCTGCCATAGATAATTCCGCACCTTTTTCTTTTAATGTTTGAAAACTTACACTGTATTTCCCATCTTCAAGTCCATCTTTTTGAGCTAATAATACTATATTTTTATTGCTGTGTACTTGTCCATGATTATTATTTATATCTGTAGCTAAAACTGAACTTGAAGATATTAATATGCCTGTTGATATGGCACCAGCTAATGTTAATTTTATAAATTTATTTTTCATACTTACTTCCTCCTTATTAATCTTTAAATTAAACTAAAATTAATTTATTTAATTTTAGAAATTTTAATTAAAAATATAAAAACTTTAAAATTATGATATTATTAACAATTTATATATATTTTAGAATTATAACCACCTCATTCCATTTAATGAACCTTATTCATTATAACACTGCATTTATATTTTTTCAACGGTTATTGATTTTCATTTTCAACTAAATAATGCGATTTTCATATTATTTATGAACTTTTTTCTAATGAAATCAAGTTATTTTACAAATTATCTATTATATATAAGTTAAATTTAATGTTAATTTATACTAATTACTAAAGAATCTATTTAATTATATATTGAAATTATCAGTTAATATTATTTATCACTCATTTATTATTAAAAATTAAACCCCTTACTTATTTAATTTTCAATTAAATAAGTAAGGGGTTTAATTTTTATCTATGTATAAAGATATTTTTTATAAATTTACAGTAAAAATATTTTAATCACTATTATCTTTTATTAATATTTTTGTATAGAAAGTACATCTTCAATTCTTTCTAGAGAATATTCATATGCATCATAAACTCCTTTATTATAAATCTCTGGCGCTAGTTCTTCCAAAAAAAAATCTAAAATCATACCCGCAGCTAAGTCTCCTAACTCTTCCTCTCTTTCATTATAAAAATATTCTTTTATGGAATCTATCATCACTTTCTTCTTTTGTTTATCTATTACAATAACATTTTTTTTCTTCAAAAATACACCTCCAATTAATATCTTCAAAAACATTGTACCATCTTATTTTTTATTAGTCTAAAATATGTTAGATAAAATATTAGTATGTTCTATAAATATCTTAATACCTATAAATATTAGCACAATACCACCTAAAATTTCTGCTCTCTTTTTTAATAGCTCTCCACACTTTTTACCTATCATAACTCCAATAAAACATATAACAAAGGTTATAATACCTATAATACTTATGGTACTTATTATTGAAACCTTTAAAAATGCAAAACTTACTCCTACAGCTAATGCATCTATACTAGTAGCTATAGCAAGAAAGGTAAGAGTTTTATTATTTAAACATTTTTTTTCTCCTTCCGAATAGTCACAGGCAATTTCATCCTTATGATCTTTACTCTTCTTAACACTATCATATATCATTTTTCCTCCAATAATAGAAAGTAGTATAAGAGCTATCCAATGATCTAATGCTGCTATATAACTTTCAAATTTTATTCCTACAGACCATCCTATTAAAGGCATCAGTGCTTGGAATCCTCCAAAAAATAATCCTATCCTTATTCCCTCCGAGACTGTAACCTTACTTATCATAGCTCCATTTGTTATAGACACTGCAAAAGCATCCATGGACAAACCTATGCTAATTAATATTATACTAACTAAGTCCATTATGTTTCCTCCTTAACATAATTTATAAAATATAAATTCTATGCAATAAAAAAGACTCCATGCATAGCTAAAAGCTATACATGAGTCTCATTATTCAAGACAAGCCAGACTTTTACAAGTCAATATGTTGACTTTGCCACACAATATTTTAATATTGTGCCAATTACTCCCTCATAATAGTTACTTAAAATTTATATTTGTTAACTCTAATTATATGATATATTAAAGTATAAGGTCAAGAAATTTTAAATTCTAAAAATGCATCCACTATTGTTTAAAACTATTAACTACATAAGTTTCAGAGAATTTTTCATAAAACATTCTTTTCTCTTTATTAAATAAACCTTTTATAATCATTATCCCTATTATAGCAAGAATAATGAAATAAATTAGAACTACAGCAACTAAAACATATCCTTCAAAATTTAATTTAGCTACATAGTTAAATACTGTCAAAATTATTAACCATAAATATCTTTTTAAAACTTGCATTAATGTTAATCTATTCTTATTTTCATTTATAACTCTTATCTTCACCAGCTTTTTACCTATTGTATAACCATTAGTTATATATATAATTAAAACTATATACAATATAAAAATAAAGGAAGTTATTTTATCATTTTTTAGTACCGAAAATAGTATATTTATTATAAATGAATCTATAAAGAAAGCTATAGCCCTTCTAGTATAAGATATTTTTAATTTATAATCATATTTATTATCTATTTTATTAACATCAGGAAGTATATTACCTACTATAGGCACTAAGTAATATCCCATTATACCACCAGAAGTGTTTAATATAAGGTCATCTACATCAAATAATCTATATGCATATTTATATATACCAAATATTCCTGTTAATTGTGTTACTTCAAAAAATAAAGAAGTACAAAATACGATCATCAGTGTTTTCTTAAAACTTTTCTTATATGCATATTTTAAGAAAAAACCTAAAGGTGTTAATAATATTATATTAAAGGAAACTTGCCAAAATCCTCTATTTTTTAGTGCTGCAAAAATAGGTTTATATCCACTATTTATGAGAGATTTATATTCTCTTATAAAATCTCCTATAAAATTGAATGGTTGTAATTGGGGCCTAACTATAAATTCAGGAACATAATCTTGAGGTGGTAAAGGCAATATTACTAAATAAAAAGCTGAAATTATATAGAAAATAAAAGCTACATGCATAAATGATCTATACTTACTTATAAATCCATGTTTTCTATATTGAAAAATACAATATGGAATAAAAGCCATATAAATTAAAATAGGTACTGTTAAAACTGCAACCTTTATAGGAAATACGTATATTTCCACAATTAACACCTCTTTTCATTAAAATTATATATATAATATTTTTATAATTTTAATTTAGATAAAGCCTCTGCTAAAGCCGAATTTATTGGTTCATCATTTTCTTTTTGCATTTTTTTCATATATTTATCCACATCTCTTTTATTTAATTTCCCTTGATTGTTTCTATATTTTTTATTAAAAGAAGAAAGTTTTTCTCTAAAACTACATCTTGTGCATACATAGATTTGACCCTGTCCCTCTCCTCTAAGTTCTAATTTCACATGACACTGAGGACATCTTACATTGGTAAATCTGCTTACATTTTCTCTATAACCACATTCTCTATCCTGGCACACATTCATAATTCCATTTTTGCCCTTAACTTCTAACATATATTTCCCACATTGTGGACATTTTTTACCGGTTAAATTATCATGAACAAATTTATCCTTGCTATTTTTTACGTCCTCTACAAGTTTTGTAGAATAGTCTCTCATTTTATTTATAAATATCTGTCCTCTTAATTTACCTTTACTAATGGAATCTAATTCTCTTTCCCATTTTGCTGTTAAAAGTGGTGACTTTAAGTCCTCCGGTACTAAATCTATAACTTGTTTTCCCTTTGAAGTTGGAACTATTTCTTTTCCTTTTTTTTCTATATAAAAAGTGTTATATAATTTTTCAATTATATCTGCTCTAGTAGCAACAGTTCCAAGTCCACCAGTCTCTCCTAAGGTTTTAGAACTTTCTTTATCTAAATTAATATATCTTTGGGGGTTTTCCATAGCAGATAATAAAGTGCCCTCATTAAATCTAGCTGGTGGCTTTGTTTGACCTTTGTTTATTTTAAAGTTTGAAAATCCTATACTATCTCCCTTATTAACCTTAGGAAGAGTTTGATCTTTTATATCATCACTGTCTGAGTTATTATCTTTATCATCAAATTCCGCTCTATCATAAACTGCTTTCCATCCCTTTGATTTTATAACTTTTCCCTTTGCTATAAATTTTTCACCCATAACCTCTGCTTTAATGGTAGTTTGAATATATTCAAAAGGTGGTAACATAACCGATAAAAATCTTTTAATAACTAAATCATAAATATTTCTTTCTTCACTACTTAAGTTACCTAATCTAGGTTTTTCTTCTGTAGGAATTATAGCATGGTGATCTGAAACCTTACTATCATCTACAAAGCCTTTATGAGCTTTAATATTTCCCTTTAATATTTCATTTGCAAACCTACTGTAATTACCAATGGATATAGCCTTTAATCTATCTGGTATTGTAGCTACAATATCCTTTGAAATATATCTAGAATCTGTTCTTGGATAAGTTAAAATTTTGTGATTCTCATATAATCTTTGCATTATAGATAGGGTTTGTTTTGCTGAATATCCAAATATTCTATTAGCATCCCTTTGAAGCTCTGTTAAATCATAAAGAGCTGGAGCATATTTCTTTTTATTGCTTTCTGTTACCTCTATTATTTTACCATCTTTACCTGTAATCTTTGAAACTACTTTTTTAACTAAATCTTCATTAAAGGTATTAAATCCACCTTTGACATTTTCCCAATGCATTGTAAATCCTTTAGTCTTACCTTCTATAGTATAATAATCCCTAGGTTTAAAATTCTTTATTTCTTCTTCTCTTTGAACTATCATAGCTAGTGTAGGAGTTTGAACTCTTCCTGCTGAAAGTTGAGCATTGTATCTACAAGTCAAAGCTCTTGTAACGTTAAGTCCTACAATCCAATCTGCTTCTGATCTACACACTGCTGAACGATATAAATTTTCATAATTTTTTCCTGGTTTTAAATTTCTAAACCCATCTAAAATAGCTTTATCTGTTTGTGAAGAAATCCAAAGACGTTTTATAGGCTTTTTAAAACCTACTTTATCAATTATCCATCTGGCTACAAGCTCTCCTTCTCTTCCTGCATCTGTAGCTATAACAAGTTCTTCTACATCTTTTCTTATCATTACCTTTCTAACTTCACTAAAATGCTTTGAAGTCTTCTTTATAACTGTAGTTTTCATTTTTTTAGGTAGCATTGGAAGAGTATCCATGCTCCATTTTTTATATTTTTCATCGTAACTTTCAGGATCAGATAAAGTTATTAAATGCCCTAAAGCCCAAGTTACAATATATTTATTTCCTTCTAAATAACCATTACCCTTTTTATTGCATTTTAAAACCTTAGCTAAATCTCTTCCTACACTAGGTTTTTCTGCTAAAACTAATACTTTTCCCATAAATAATTATCGTCCTTCCATAAATAATTCCTTTTTTAATAAAAAATAAGGATAGATATACTTACTACCCTTACATTACATATATATAATTATATATTAAATTCAAAGTAAAGTTATATATTACATAATATATCTTAATATTTTTATACATCCATAATAAAACTTACTTAACTATATTTTCTTTGTTGATTAACTATTTAATTGTTATTACTCCATTATAAACTAAATATTTAATTAATACAAAATATTTAACAATATATAAAAAATTTCACATGAAAATTATACATCTAAAAGAATATACATTGTAAAAAGGGCTAAAGGAAAATCCAGTAGAAAGCTTCTTAATACTTGCTACTGAATTTAAATAATTTTATAGCTTATTATTTTTAATATTCAGTTTTATCTCTATCCTTACTCCAATATTCAAAAGCTTTTAAAGAAGATTTTTTATCAACTGCTCCTAGATCAAGTATATTTTTATCTTTGCAACCTTCTTTTAAAAATTTTAATATGTGCTCATCTCTAAAACCAATATCTCTAGCATCTTCTACTGTACATCCATAATATACTTTTGATATATTTGCCCAAATAATTGCAGACATACACATAGGACAAGGCTCCGATGTTGTATATAATTCACATCCACTTAAATCAAATGTATTAAGTTTTTTACAGGCTTCTCTTATCGCATTTACTTCACCATGGGCAGTGGGATCATTATCTCCTATTACAGTATTATGAGCTACTGCTATTACTTGTCCAGCCTTAACTATTGCAGACCCAAAAGGACCTCCTTCATGATTTTTCATACCTTCCATACAACTTTTTACACATAAATCCATTATTTCATTTTTATCCATATCAATAACCTCTTAAAATTATTTAATAATTAAACTATACAACTTAATATTATACTTTTAAAATCTTCTTGTCAAAAAATTCCTTAGAGTAATTATTATATTATAAACTTAAAAATTATTTTCTTTTTAAAATAGCCTTTTTAGTGGCATTAAATATTTTCTTATATCCAGTACACCTACATAAATGACCTGATATTTCTCTTTTTATTTGCTCATCAGTATAGTCTTTTCCGCTTTCTACTAAAGCTGTTGTTGTTAAGACTAAACCTGGTGTACAGAACCCACATTGTACAGCTCCTTCATCTATAAAAGCTTTTTGAACATCTGAAAGCTCACCATTTTTTTCTACACCCTCAATAGTTTTTATTGTTTTCCCATCAGCCCAAGCCGCTAAGTAAATACATGAGTCTGTTGGGACACCATCTATTAAAACAGTACATGCTCCACATTCTCCTACACAACATCCTTGTTTAACTCCTGTTAAATGCAATCTACTTCTTAACACTTCTGATAAAGATTCTCTAATATCTATTTCTACTTCATACTTTTTATCATTTACTATAAATTTTATTTTACTTTTTAAACTCATATATATTCCCCATCCTTCTCACTGTATAATACTACTTTATATCTTCATCATTTTCTCAAAACTCTCTAATCTTTTAATAGATTCTTTAATTCCCCTATAAGTTAATTCTTCTATTAAATGTTCTTTAAACTCCTTTGATGCATTCCAAAAATCTATTGCTCTTGAAGATTTTAAAGCTAATTTTCCTATTAATCTTATATTTTCATCAGTAATTTTCATATATTTCCCCTCTGCTTCAGCTATTTCACACCTTATAGGCATTGGGCCTGATACCCCTAACGCTATTCTTAAATCTTCAAACTTTTTATCCTTAACTTCTACAAGTACAGCAACTCCCATTAAAGCTATATCCATTGCATTTCTACTAGCAAATTTAATATAATTTCCATACTTATTTTCATAATCTTTTTTTTGAATAATTATACTAATTAATATCTCATCTTTTTTGATGCTAACCTTTCCAGGCCCTGTATAAAAATCTTTTATTTTAACTATTCTCTCGCCATTTCTAGACTTAAGCTTTAATTTACTATTTAATGCAAATAATGATGGTGCACTATCTCCTGATACAGCTCCATTACAAATATTTCCTCCAATGGTTGCCATATTTCTAATTTGAGGTCCTCCCATAGAAACTGCTGCTTCTGCTAGTATAGAAATATTTTTATTTACTATATCATTTCTAAATATTTCTGAAAAAGTTGCCATAGCACCTATTTCTATTGAATCATCCTCAATTACTTTTATTTCATTTAACCCTTCTATTTTTCTAATACTTATTAAATTTAAAGAATTAAATCTTTCTTCATGAAGTTTTACAAGTATATCGGTACCTCCAGCTATTACTGTTAAATTATCATGTTCTGATAATAATTCTAATGCCTCCTCTAATGTTTTAGGTTCTAGAATTTCATTTATGTCATACATATTATTCCGCCTCCTATATAAGTCCAACCTTTCTAAATTTTTCAAAAACAGTTTGAGCATCCATTGGCAATTTGTTAAATGCTACTCCTGTTGCATTTAATACAGCATTACGTATAGCTGGTGCTGGAGAAATTGTTGTATTTTCACCTAAAGATTTTTGTCCATAACTAGATGTTGGATCATAAGTATTTACAAATTCACATTTCATATTTGGAGTATCCATAATAGTTTGAAGCTTATAATGTAAAAGATTATTATTTATTATAGATCCTGTTTTTTCATCTATTATAAATTTTTCTGATAAGGCAAATCCTAAGGCCATACTAACACCACCGTGTACTTGTCCTTCTGCTAACTTTTTGTTTAAAATTTTTCCTGAATCATGTATGTTATAAATATCTAAAACTTTTATTTTTCCTGTTTTTATATCAACTTCAACTTCTACAAAGGTTGCCCCATAAGCTATAGCATTATTTTTAACCTTTACAGTTAAATCACTTGTTATAGGTGCATATTTTTCTCTATTGTAATATGCTTCCATTGCAATTTCTTCTAAAGTATAAAGTTCTCTCTTTAATCCTTTTTCTATTACCTTTGCATCTACAATATCTAAAAGCTCTTCATCTAACCCACACTTATCACTAGCAATTTCTAGAACCTTTCTTTTTACTTCTGTTGCTGCTTTTTTTATAGCTTGACCTGCTATAAAAGATTGTCTTGATGCATAAGAACCTGTATCAAAGGGAGTAATATCTGTATCTTGCTGGGATACTATTGTTACCATATCAAATGGTATTCCAATAGTTTCTGCTGCCATTTGACTAAATACTGTATCACTACCCTGACCTATTTCTGTAGCCCCTACTTGAACTTGAACTGAGCCATCTTGATTCATTACTATTCTTGTTCCTGCTGCTTCAAGTGATACTGGCCAAGTTCCTGAAAAATAACTGAAACAAGCCATTCCAACTCCTCTTCTTATAGAACCATTTTGATTTTTATATAATTGTCTTTTTCTATCCCAATCTATTAATGCTCTACCTCTTTTTAAACATTCTGGTAATCCAAAGGTTCTAACTACAAGTCCTGATGCCTTGTCTATATGACCTTTTTTTATAAAACTATTAAGTCTGAAATCTACAGGATCTATATTTAAATCCTTACATATATCATCAATCATAGATTCTATAACAAAACACATTTGTGGTATACCATATGCTCTCATTGCACCTGCCACTGGAAGATTAGTATATATAGTTTTTGGGCGATACTTTTCTGCCTTTATATCATAAAGGGGTCTAATTTTACTTCCTGCACTCATAGCAATTGAATGTCCATGGGATGCATAAGCTCCATTATTTACAAAGTTCTCTATATCATAGGCTTCTATTTTATTATCTTTTGATAAAGCCATTTTAATATTTACTCGCATTGCATGTCTTGTTCTAGTTGCAACAATTGCCTCTTCTCTACTTAATTGTAACCTTACACATCTTCCATTAACTGCAAGAGACATTATAGCTGTAAGTGGCTCTATTATAACATCCTGTTTTCCTCCAAAACCTCCACCAACATAAGGCTTTATTACTCTTATTTTTCCAATAGGTAAATTACAAGCTTTTGAAACTATCCTTCGTACAATATGTGGTATTTGTGTTGATGTTATAATAAGCATTCTACCTTTCTCATCAATCTTTGCCATAGCATTATGAGTTTCCATTTGACAATGTTGTACTATTTGAGTTTCATATTGGCCTTTATAAATTTTATCTGCATTTTTAAATACTTCCTCTGGATCTCCAACTGTTATACCAAAATCACTAACTATATTATTAGGTCTTTCATCATGAATGACAGGAGCTCCCTCTTTTATTGCTTCTTCTTGATCGATTACAAAAGGTAAAACTTCATATTCTACTTTTATTAATTTTAAGGCTTCTTTAGCTATAAGCTCATCATTTGCAACAACTGCTGCAACTGCATCTCCAACAAAACGTGCTTTATCTGTAAGTAATGAATAATCTTCTATATCTCTATGACTTGGATCTAATGAATATGGATGCCCTGCCGTAGGAAACTTTGTATTTGGTACATTTTTATATGTTAATACAGCTTCAACACCTTCTAAATCTTCAGCTTCTTTAGTGTCTATATTTTTTACTTTTGCATGAGCATAAGGACTTCTTAAAACCATTCCTATAAGTGAGTCAGGTTCAAAATAATCTGAACAATACTTAGCTTTACCTGTAACTTTAGCTACTGCATCTACCCTATTTACGCTTTTTCCAATTAAATCATAAGAATCTTCCATATATAGTTCCCCCCTTTAACACTTTATTTCCTATAATAGCTACATATATTATTTATTTTATGATTTCTTTTTTTCTTTTACTTCTCTTTTATACTTACTAGATATAAGCAAAACTATTAATGCTAAAACTACATTTAACCATTGAGTTATCTGTATAAATATGTTCACTTTATTTATAGTTAAATTTATTGCTATACATGCAACTCCTACTGTTAATATAGCCCAGTATTGAAGACTTATCCCCTCTGCATTTTTTAATTTTAATAATTTATATATTTGTGGAAAAAATGAATATATCAAAGTAAAACTTCCCAGAGCTTGAGCAATATTCCCCCAAAAATGTAAATCAGTCATAATTAACATCTCCTATACTCAAATCTATTAAATTTATTTATGCTTTTCTTCTTTTTCACTAAAATAAACTATTAATGCAGTAGTTAAAATAGCAAATATAACATTTATAGATTGAATAATTAATTGCACCTTTGGGACTTCACATATAAATTGATTTATGCATATACAAGCTATACCAAAAGTCATTATTATCCAGTACTGTATACTATTATTTCCTGTACTCTTAGTTTTTAATATAGTATAGATTTGTGGTAGGAAAGAATATAATACTAAAACTCCACCTATAATATTTATGATTGTTCCAAATTTTATTAAACCACTCATAGCACCCTTATCTTTAAAATTAAAAACTAAAAAATTTTTAGTTTTAATATTTTAAAAATAAGTCCCTCCCTTATTTTATTGATTCCTATTTTTTCTTTAATATCTATTAAGTTTCTAGAGATTTTATTATTAAATTAATATTTATTCCTCCTTTTCTTTAATATAAATATTTTTAATTACTTATACATAGATGCAAAAACTATACCAAAATACAATAAAAAAATAGTGATTTATATATATTTTTTCCAACAAATTTGTATATTTTTCCTGAAGAATATTATTAAACGTCTATATTTCAAGAAATATTTCTACTGTAAAACATTGCTAATTCACTCTATATAAAGGAATGTTTTTATTATAATGATAAATCACATATCATTTTGATAAATAATAAAATCCCTTTTAATTTAATATTTTTCCTTTTAATTTATCATTTTGATAAATTAAAATAACTATATATAATTAGAGCAAAATGCTAGTATATAACCATTTTTATAATAATTTTATAATATTCAATTAAGTTTTATGAAATATTTTTATTTTCCTTTCACTATAGTAATTCAAAATAGTACTTCAAAACTTGATTGTTAATATATATATTTAAGTATTAAAATTTATCAATATGATAACATTTCAATTAACTCTACCACTTTAAAATATATTTACTATGTTTTAAAGGGTAGTTTAATGGAATTATAAATAAAAAAGTTAAAAGACTTATTATAAATCTCTTAACCTCTAATATAATTACTTTTTTAGTTTCTCTTTTTCTCATTTTAGGTAATATAACCATTTATAAGATTTTATTTTACTTTAGATAATTATTTTAAGTTTTTATTAATATGCTTTTATTATTTTATAAAATTCTTTTAATTCAATTTTTATAATTTCACCTAAATTATGCCATCTTATTCTCCTTATTGCACCTTCCAATGCATAAAGCGTATTTATACATATATCATTATCTAAACCTTTCAAAATCATTAAAGTCTCTTTGCTACCTAGTTCTTTTAATTTTTCTTCAGAATCAATCCCCACATTATTTAATCTTTTTTTGGAATATATAAAATTATTTTTTGGAGTTTATAGCTTTTTATTATTCTATTTCATATTTTTATATTTTAATGAAAATATTCTGTTAAATAATTTAGCTTATACAGAGTAAACTAGTAATGCAACATAATTATTTTATAAAGTGAAAGGAACTGAAATTTATGTATTTATTATATTTTATTTTAATTTTAATAATAATTCTTTTGTTATTATTATTACTTATTCCTCTAAACATAAATTTATATATAAATTCTGAGCAAATTGATAATTCTTATATAGATTTTTCTTGGTTATATCCTTTTTTAAATATTAAATTAATTGTTAATGACGATGATATTTTTATAAAAATCTATATTTTTAAAAAAAGCTTAAAAATTAAACAAATACAATTTAGTAATATTAAGTCTAAATATACTATTAAAGATAGAGTGAATATTCTTAAAAGTTTAGATTTAGATTATCTTTATTTAGATACTTATTATGGATTTAATGATCCTTTAATTACTGGAATATTGTGTGGATTTATAAATTTAATACCTAATCATTTGGATAAAAATGAAATATATAACAATCCTAATTTTATGGTGGATGATTCTTACTTTACTGCAAAGGCATTTGTAAAAATAAATATATTTTACGCTATCATAAAAATTTTAAAATCTTATATTAAAAATTATAATAAAAAACTTTCCTATAAATATAGGTAAAAAATAAGGAGGATTTAATAATGAACAATAATAAATGTTTTGATGAAAATATGAATGCTGTTTTTACTAAGGTGGAGGACTATATAAAACATGAAAACCTTTTAGGTGCTCCTGTTTCTGTTGAAAATAAAACATTAGTACCTATAGTTTCTGTAACTTTAGGTTATGGTAGTGGAAATCATTCCCCAAAAATGAATCAAAATACAACAGATTCTTCTCCTGCTTTAGGATTAGGTGCTAGAGTATGTACTGATGCTATAATGGTTATGGATAATGATTCTGTATCTATGTTACCAGTTTCTCAGAAAAACAATATGGATAAAATTATAAATAAAATACCTGAAATGGTTACTAATTTAAAACAAAATATGGGACAAAATAATCAACAAGCTGGATCTCAAAATACAGCTGCCTCTCAAGCAACATCAACAAATGCTCCTCAGGCAACATCAACAGCTTCTTCTCAGTCAACATCAACAAAGGCATCAACAGCTTATAGTGGTCAAAACACTAAAAAGAACTAACTTTTAAAGTTGGCATCAGATTAAAATTTAAATTATTATATTTAAATTTACAATTAAATAAGTAAAGGCTATGAATTTAGAAATATAATATTCCAAATTCATAGCTTTTTAGTTTAAAAATTAAATTTATATCTTAGTAAATTTAATAGAGCTTTATTTTAGTATATTAATAATTATTTTTTAATATATTAAAATTTCACTACTCTTTTAAATTTAGAAATTATTATAACAACTTTTAAAGTTATTATAACTATTATAGTAATTTTTTATTTTATCATAATTTTTCATAACAAAAGACATTACTACTAATATATAATCTCCTGTTGCATGAATTCTAAACTTTATGTTAATATTAAAAATGCCTATATTATCCTATAGGATTTAATGTATAATTAATATAATATATTCATAAGAAAGGATTGATCTTATGGCAAAGAAACATAAAAAAAAGACTTTATTTAGAATACTATTATCTACATTAGCTATTGGTTCCATTTTTTTAGCTTCTAACTCTAAAGAAAATTCTTGCAATGATAATGATTCAAAGAATGAATATAAGGAAAGCTCTATGGATGATGAATATGATCAATGTAATGCTTAGCAAAATTTAAAATAAACCCCCTTGTACTTATTTTACTATCAGGGGGTTTTATACTTTATTTTTTATTATATTTTTTTATTTGATTACATATGGAATAAAAAGCTTTTTTATCTCTTCTATCTAAAGCCTCATCAAGAAAGGCATATAATGCCTGTAGATATACATTGTTTTTTTCTCTTTGACTTAACGCATATTCTTTATTCACTTCTTTTTTAAGATTTTTATTACTTTCTTTACTATAGCTTTTACTAGTAACTTTATCTAAAGGATTTGTTAAATAATCTAATCTATTAATTACATTTCTTTCATAATATATGTTTTCCATAACCCTTATATAATAAGATAATTCCTCTTTATTTAATATAAAAAATACTCTAGTTTTACTATTATCTTCAGAAGCCAGCTTCACATAATCCTCTCCTATTAAAGATATGCATATTTCTCCCTGATCTTTAATTAAAAAATAATGTATAATATCCGATTGTTTATTAACAGTTCTCTTTAAAACATTATAAAAATTTTTGAGAAAATGAATATACAATCTTAGATCTTCCTTAAACATATAAAACTTATTTTCTATTAATTTGCCTTTATATGTTCTTCCAAAATAAAAATCAAAATAGCTTTCTCCTGTTATATATTTATGATAATATACTTTTATTTTGTCTGTAAATTTATTTAATGATCTAGCTGTTGTCACCTCTGTACAATAAGTTAGCTTATTGAGCTCATCTTCAAATATCTCCATATATTTAACTTCCATGATACTCTTATACCTCTCCCTATTTTAATATAAATTTACAATAATAATTAATATTTTTTATTCCACTTCCAATAAGTTCTATTGCCTATATTCTTTATATAAGTACTTTTAGGAACCTGTAACAATAATACAAATATAGCCAAAATATCCACATAGGAAGCAACTGCATTTATTATTATTATTACATATAGAAAATTATTTTTAATTCTTATAAAACTTAATCCTATGGTTGGCAATATAGTTAATATTATAAAAGGAAAAATTAGAGATATTACTAGCCTATTCCTTGATATTTCCCCCTCAAAAAAGGAGTAAGATACTAACCCCTTAGGTATAAATCCGAAAATAGTTTGTTTAAAATTGGGGAAAGCCAAGCTGTGTAGTATTTCGTGGATTGGTATAATAATTATAAAAGCTATAACTATGTCCTTTAAATTTAAATAAATCCCTTTTACATAAGTATAATTTATCATATAAATATAGATTAACCCTACTACTGATATAGCTATAGGTATACCTAATATTTGAGCTAATATGATTCCTGGTTCTTTTAATTGATGCCATTTGCTCTTATCACAGGGGTCGAAGCTATCACCATTTTCATATTCTCCTATTTGAAATTTCATATAAATCAACTCCTGCTATAGTTATATAATTACTATTATACCATTAATTTAATATTTTGTTTTTTGTATGAATATACTCAGTTTATACATACCCTTTTAAAAGTACAATATAAAGTAATATAAAAACTATTAACAGAACAGATTCTACTTAAATATTATATTTTTTAGAATATATAAAAAGACTGCCTGTTTATATTTTAAGGCAGCCTTTTCCTGTGTGTGTATATAATAAATCAAGGAAGGCATTTTAAATTTCAGGCTAACATTTTTCCTAATAATATATTGCTTTATTTGATATTTTTACAATTTAATAAGTTAACCCGCTTAACATATTTTATGTGTTGTTCTATAAAATATACTAAAATATTTTATAATTTCTCCTTCTTTATCTATTATAAGGTATTCTAAAATATTTTTATATATTTATAAAAAAATGCTATAGACAAAGCTTTTATTAATAAATGTTTATTATAATATGTTTTTTACAATGCATACTAATATTAATAAAATTCTATATACTTTAATTATTACATAGCATATACAAACCCAATATTTATGGTGTTTTTTATTTAATGTTAAATATAAAAATTATTTCATAAAAGATAAGAATATAGTATTTAAAAAATCTAAATTATCTCTTCTGTCCTCTTTATGATTTTCAATCATTACTCTTATTACAGAAAATATCGTCTCTATAAGTCTAAGAGATATATCATATTTCTTTTCTATTACATCTGCAGAAATTTGTTCATTAAAAATTTCCTGTATTTCACCTATAATTTTTTCTTTAAAATAAACAAATTGTTCTCTTTCTCTAGAATTTTTAATATTAAAATCTATCTTTATAATTTGGTTACCAATTCCTTTTCTCATTTCTATATCATCATATAATATTTCTAAATATTTATTTATTTTTTTTTCTTTACTTATATCTTTATTTCTCTCTTCTTTTAATTTTGATAAAGTTTTTTCCCAACTTTTTACGAAAACTTCTAGAAACAATTCACTTTTTCTAGAATAATAGTTATATAAAGTACCTACTGCTACTCCAGATTCTTTAGCAATAAGTTTCATATCCACAGCCTCATATCCATATTCTCCAAAAAGCCTTATTGATGCACTGCTTATTTTATCTTCTATATCTTTTATTATTTTTGGCATATTAAACACCTCATTTATGAACTTAAATTCATTATATATCAATATATTTTACTTTCTACAGCATCTATTGTCAATTATTACTACATGTATTTTATTTCAACTAAAAGCACCTAATTATTTATAGTTGTATGTCCTTATTTAATATATATATATTTATTTATTCTAAGCTTTAAATGAAGTTCTCTAATATGAATAATATTTTCCAAAGTAGTCATTATATCTATAATATAAAATTAAAACATAAAATAGCCAAACCTCTAATCACTTTGAAATTCTTCTACTTTTATATAAAATTTTATATTTTGAGCTATAATCATTTTTTCTACTTTTAATTTATATTGTTTATTCTTTATCTTCATTATTCTGCTATCTACTACTTGTACCAATATGTCACCATCTATTTTGTCTAATTCTTTTCCAATTAAATTATTAAATTTTTCTTTTATATGTTTTTCTAGTTCAATACTTACTAATTCATCTTCTATTTCCTTATTTTTAAATTTAATGTCTACTTCTATCTTTTTTACTATAAGTTTTTTCTTGCTTAATTTATTTTCTAATCCCTCTAACCTAACCTGTTGATCTTCTATTATATTATTTAAATAAGTTATTTTTCTATGATAGTTTTCTATTCTATAACTTATAAATAAACTAAAAAAAATTATACCTATTGTCCCTCCTATAACTAACCCTACACAAAAAGAAAAAAAATATTTATTTTCTTTATTCATCTATTAAAATATTCTCCCCATTTTTGTAAAAGTTCTATGCTATTTACCGCTAAGTTAGCACCTATTAAGGAGGCAAGAATATAAAATATTTGTTTTAGCATTCCCCTTAGCTCCCCTTTAAATATTCCCTCTTCCAAAATAGAAAAAGAGGAAAATGTTCCACCTAATGCTGTAGCTACTGCCCATATTTTTACGGAATTAGATATATCGGACATAATCTTTAAAGGAGGGTGGTTTAACAAAATTGCAGCAATACCTGAAAAAGCGCTTGCTCCTATTATTACTCCAAAAGATACCATAAAGCTATATACTAAATTTGCCAAAAAGCTTTTCATACAATTCACCTAAAAAATATTATATATCTTTATAGATTTATGATTTGGTATTATTTTTTATTCTCTTCTATACTATTATATAGATAATTTGTTTTTTAATTTTGCTCAACAAGAATTTATAGTTTTAAATTTATTCTATACTTATTTACCTATATTTTGCCATTCTTCATAAAAACTTGTTAAATTAGATAAACTTATACCTTTGTCTTCTGCAATTATTCCACCTTTAGCTTTATCTATACTTTCACCTAAATAATTTATTTGGTCTAATTCTGAACTAAATTGAACTCTTTTTAAAACCTTATTCCATGCTAAATTTAATTTTTCTACTTCCTTTTCTGCATTACTCCAATCTTCATTTTTTACATATTCTATTGTAGTACTTATAAATTTATCTACATTTTCTTCTTGGGTTCTAGGCTTTTTCATATAACCTGCACTTAACATAACAGCAACAAAAAAACCTAAGGTTACTATTGGAATTATTCTTACTAAAAATCTTCTCATATAATCACCTTCTAAAATTTATTTCATAAATATAACTTTAATAACATCTTAATTTCTATTTTTTAATACTTTTATTACTTAATTAAAATTAATATTTAGATAAATACAATGCTTAAATGGAATAAATTTAAATACAAAAAATAATAAGATATGATAAAGCAATTAGTAAGGTCCTTTATAGTCTCCTATATCTATTATTCTTTTTAGATGATCTTTATATGTATCTATATAAATTTGATTATTTTGATTTATAGTAGCTAAAAAAACCTCTGATGAATCTTTAATATTTCTTTTTTTTAGTTCAGCTTTTAGCCATTCTTTATCCCTATTTATTTCTCTTAAATTATCCTCTACTATTTTTCCATCATATATAAGTTCTCTGCTTATACCTGTTTTACTCTTAAATATATTTAAATCTTTAGCTGTTAATGGCTCTTCCTCTGGTTTCTTTAATACAGATAATTGCCCATCAGATTCTAATATTGCAAACTCTACTTCTGCTAAATCAAAAATGTCTTTTCCTCTAAGTTGTTCTAAAACATCTGCCACTGTATATTTCATTTTTCTTAAGGTATCCTCCATTATTTTACCATCCATTATTACAACAGTCGGCTCCCCCTCTATATATTTAGCTGCATATCTCCACTTTAATGTTATCCATTGCAGTAAAAATCCTATACCGCACCAAGTTAAAAGCCCAATCCAATGGGACCAAGCTGTACTTTCTAGATCTGTACTTAATGTAGAGGCTGTAGACCCTATAGTTATACCAAGAACATAATCGAAAAAAGTAAGCTGACTTATTTGCTGCTTTCCCAATATTCTTGCAAATATTAAAAGAGTAAAAAATCCTATTATAGCTCTAACAAACGCAACTAAAGCTTCATTCAATTAAAACACTCCCTAATTATAGAAATTTTTTCTACAATTAGTATCTTACTCTTTTATTTTTTTATACATTTAAATTAATCTTGTTATCTTAAAAACATATAATAGAAATATTGATACTCATTATATATAATATTCAATTATTAATATCAATTGATAAATAATTTCTATGTTTATTTTGTTGCATTTATGCTGCATTGTGCATATAATAGTATAAGTGTTTATTTTCAATTAATAATGAGGTGAAAAAATGAAAAATGAAGAAAGGTTAAAAATAGGCAATAAAGTTTCTAATTTAACTATTGTAGTAAATATAATTTTGTCCTTTGTAAAAGTACTATTTGGCATCATAGGACATAGTGCTGCTACTATTGCAGATGGTATACATTCTCTCTCTGATGTTTTAAGCACTATTGCAGTAATCATAGGTCTTAAAATATCTTCTAAACCTGCAGATAAAGATCATCCCTATGGTCATGAAAAGCTTGAAGCGGTAACTTCTAAATTATTGGCTACTATGTTATTTTTTACCGCTTTGTTCATAGGTTATAGTGGCCTAAAGGTTATAATAAACAAAAACTTTTCTGTTCCTTCAAAAATAACTATTTACGTTGCTATTTTATCTATAATAACAAAGGAATGGATGTATAGATATACCTTAAAGGCAGCTAAAAAAATAAACAGCACAGCCCTTGAAGCAGATGCTTGGCATCATAGATCAGATTCTTTTTCATCTATAGGAACTCTTATAGGTATAGTAGGTGCTAGACTCAAATACCCAATATTAGATCCTATAGCATCTTTGGTAATATGTATATTTATAATTAAAGTTTCTATAGATATTTATAAAAACTCTATAAATCAACTGGTAGATCACTGTGCCGATGAAAAAACTATTAATATGATAACAGAACAAATCGAATCTATTAAAGAAGTGGAAAAAATAGATGAATTAAAAACTAGGCTCCATGGAAGCAAGCTTTATGTAGATGTGGAAATTGCTCTTGATTATAGTTTATCTTTAAAAGAATCCCACAGAATAGCAGAAAAAGTCCATGACAAAATAGAGGCGGGCAACAATAACATTATTCATTGCATGGTTCATGTAAATCCTTATGGAGAATAACAAAATTTAAAACATGACCAGTCATATCACAAGACGTAACTGGTCATGAAACCACAAAAGGTACCTTAACTTGGCAAAAAATTCTTAATAGAATCTTACTTAAAACTTTTTAGGGAAATGAATTGGTTTATGAAGTCCCTTTTTTATCCTAATAATATAAAATTTAATCTATCTTATTCTAAAACACACTCTTTTTATTCTAAATAAACATTGTAGAATTATTTCTTATTTTCGTTGTCTAAAACTATTTCTTTATCATCTACCCCTTTTATGTAATGTTCATCTTTAGAATCTGAACTTAATTTTTCTAATTTATCTAATAAATCTGCATTAGTTTTTTCTAGTTCTTCTATTTTATTTGAAATATCTTTATTTTGTTTTTTTATACCTCTCTCTTTTTTTATTCCCATAATACCTGTAATAACTGCTCCTATAACAGCTGATAATAAGATTATAATTGCTAAAGAAAAATTTATTTCCCAAAACAAAATTTTTATTGGTATAGCTGCTGCATTTTGTATGGCAAATATAGCTACAATAAGTGCCATTATAAGAGAAAATACAAATCCATTTCTCATAAAACATCCTCCCTTTATTTTATGTAATAACTATATAATACAACAATTTTTGTACTACTATCAACTTACTTATCTTAAACAAATTCATAAAATTAAAATAGTTTAAATTATAAGAAAGAATAATACTAAGTCTAAAAACTTTAAACTTAATATTATTCTTTCTTACTTTTAGATAATTAATCTTTTAATACTTATTTTTGAAATTTATTTCATCTATAGGCATTTATATATCTTAATATACATTTCTATCTTAGCTTTATATTTAGCGAAAATACGTATATCCTTTTCAAACATAAATGCTAAAAAGTATACCTACATTATTTAGCTATTATTACTTCTATACCATTAGCTTTGAATTTATTTAATAATTCTTCTTCTTCCGCTGTAAATTCCTTAAGACCATCTATTATTATTTTACTTATTTCCTTTGTTTCACAAACCTTTAAAAGAGACACATTATTAAGCTTAGAGTGATCTAAAAGAACTATAACCTCTTTACTTACAGACATAGCGGCCTTTTTAGTTTCTACTTCAAAAGCATTTATATCTGTAAGTCCTGCTTCAAAAGATAAAGCCTTAGCTGATATAAAAGATTTTTTTATATTAAATTTCTTAAAAGATTCTTCTACATAGGAACCTACTAAGGATAAAGAACTATGTCGTAAGATTCCACAGGCTACTACTACTGTTATATTGTCAAAAGAAGCTAGTGCTGTTACTACACTTATAGAATTTGTAACTACTGTTACCTTTTTATCTCTTATATATTTACATATTGCTAAAGCTGTAGTACTAGCATCTATCATGATAACATCATCATTTTCTACTAATTCTCCTGCATATTTACCTATAATAGCTTTTTCATCCTTATTTTTTAATATTCTACCCTTTAAAGGATCATCTACAACCTTTTTACATTCTCCTTCAGATATACGGGTAGCTCCTCCATAGGTTCTAACTAATTTTCCACTGCTTTCTAACTTTTTTAAGTCTCTTCTTATAGTCATTTCTGATACCTGTAATTTTCCACTTAATTCCATTATATCTACAGTTTTATTTTCTTCTATTTCTGTTAATATTTTTTCTCTTCTAATTTCAGGTTTAAGTTTCATATTTCTCACCTATTCCTAATATTTTTATTTTATAATTAATTATAAAACAAAATATCACTAACTTATAGTATAACTTGTCCATGACCACCACTTTTTACAAAATAAGTATTTAAACATAATGGTTTTATTACAAGTATGTTCACCTGATTACCGAAAGACTTTATAGGTAATAATTATAATTTACCCCAACCTTTTTCTTCCTTTACTTTATTTAATTTCTCCACTTGTAGTTCATTTAAAGTCTTTATATTTCCTAGTATTTTTGAATAAATAGTTACTTTCGAAACCATTTCTAAATTTTCCATTCTATAATAAGCCTGCATTACATCTGTCCCTACTGTAAGGGCTCCATGGTTAGATAATAAAAGCACATTACTATATGGTATTTCTTTTTCTACGGCTTTTGGAACCTCATCAGTAGAAGGAGTTCCATATTCACAATATCCTATTTTCCCTAATGAAAAAACTGCTTCCGGAAGAATAACAGGATCATCTAGTTTTTCTTTTGATACTGAAAAAGCTGTAGATGCTGGTGGATGAGCATGAACTATAGCTTTTACATCTGCTCTCATATTATAAACAGCTAAATGCATTTTTATTTCAGATGTAACCTTCATATGACCTTCTATAACATTTCCTTCTCTATCTACTTTTATTATTTGATCTGGAGTTACTTCTCCTTTGTTAACTCCTGTAGGCGTAATCAATATAGTATTATCATCAAGTTTAGCACTTATATTTCCATCATTTGAAGCTACAAAAAATCTCTGTTGAAGTCTTTTTCCTGCTTCTACAATTTGTAATCTTAAATATGTTTCATTATTCAAATTGTCACCCTCTTTACTAAGTGATTAATAAATTGAGTGATAAGATCCCCCAATTTATTATTTTACTTTATTTCCCCAGTTATTTTCATCAGCTGCATTGTCTTTAGTTATTGGGAAGAATTTAGTATATATATATGTTTTTCAACCTGTTCTCCCTTTATAGCTTTAAGACCAACTTCAACTGCTTGTACTCCCATACCTATAGTATCTTGAGAAATACTTATATCACCTCACTTATACCTGCTCCCATAAGACCAGCTATACCAAATACTTCTCCCCGTCTTACAGAAAAACTTACATCATTCTTCAATGACCAAATTTATTCCATGTAATACCTGAACACCTGAAAAGGACTTTTTTATATTTTTCATATTAAGAAGTTCTGCCATTATTTTAGCCCCTTTCTAACTTCTTATTTTTCAAAAAGTTTCTTTAAATTTTCTTCAAAAGGAGGATATACTATACCCTTTTCTGTAACAATTGCAGTTATATTTTCATGTGGTGTAACATCAAATCCTGGGTTGTAAACTTTCACACCCTTTGGGGCTGTATAAACACCAAATCTACAAATAACTTCTTCTGAATTTCTTTCTTCTATTGGTATATCTTTACCTGTTTTTGTATTCATATCTATACTTGGAGTTGGCGCAGCAATATACATTGGTATTCCAAAATATTTAGCCAAAATTGAAACTCCCATAGTTCCTATTTTATTAGCAGTATCTCCGTTAGCGGCTATCCTATCACATCCTACTATTACCGCATCAATTTTACCTTGAGACATAACCATAGCTGCCATATTATCTGTTATAGTAGTTACATCTATTCCTGCTTCATACAACTCTAGCGCTGTTAAAGTGGACCCTTGAAGTCTTGGTCTAGTTTCGTCTGAATAGACCTTGAAATTCCAACCCTTTTCTTTTGCAAGATACATGGGAGATGTAGCTGTTCCATATTTAGATGTAGCAAGTTGTCCAGCATTACAATGAGTTAATATTCCAACTCCATCCTTTAATAAAGTTATAAGATTTTCGCCTATAGATTTGCATATTTCTATATCTTCTTCATGAATTCTTTTTGCTTCTTCTCTTAATATGTCCTTTATTTCTTTAACATCTTTATCTTTATTTTCTAAAGCTTTACTTTCCATAACCTTTAAAGCCCAAGATAAATTTACAGCTGTTGGTCTACTTGAATCTAAATAAGCGGATTTCTCTTTTAAATATTTAAAGAAATTTTCAAAATTATCTTCTGGTGCTATTTTTGCTGCAAAGTATAAACCATAAGCTGCTGTAACTCCTATAGCTGGAGCTCCTCTAACTATCATATCCTTTATGGAATCGTATACACCTTCTACAGTATCATATTCTATATATTCAATTTTATTTGGTAATATTGTTTGGTCTAAAAGTATTAACTTATCTCTCTTGTCATCCCATTTTATAGCTAATAACTCTGCCATTTTTAATCCTCCCTTTTATATGCTGTGTTTTTCATTTTCTAATCCCTCTTGATTTTTAAATTTTATTATATAAAACAACTATTTTTTAATTCTATTGTTTTTTTAGTATTCTTTTTAAAAGAAATAAATGCACCTGATAAAAACAAATATTTTAAAATATTATTTTGTTAGTTCCAAAATAAGTGCTGATAAATCTTCTATGTTGCTTATTTTATTTCTTCTCATTACCATTTCTTGTCCTATTTTCAGTCCTAAGCTTTGAGCTTTTGCCTTTTGCTTTAAATCTTTTAGGATATCTAAATCTGGTACATGAGCCATTCCAACTATTCTTCTCATAACTTCACAGGCACTAAAGCCTACAGTTTCTTGAAGCAAGTTATTTATATAGTATTCTTTATATCCTTCAACAGTTGAAGATATTTCTTTACTATCTTTTTCCCAAATTTCTTTTAAATCTTTTTCAAATTCATGCCAAATTTCTTCTATAGCATCTAATAAATATTTTCTAAATTCCCTTATCTCTTCCTTTGATCTATCTTCTCTGCCTTCCCAAGAAATATAGTTTAAAATAAAGTTTGCAAATAAAAGTCCTATATCATATCCATAGGGACCATAAAAAGCAAATTCTGTATCAAAAACTCTCATATCATCTTCTGTTATAAATATAGATCCTGTATGTAAATCACCATGTAGGAGACCTTCTGCTTTAGTCATAAATATATTTTTTAATTTTGTAACCTCTAATATAAAATCTTTTTTTCCCCACATATTTTTAACTTCATCCATAATTTCCGGATTTATATCATTTGATTCTGCATCCATATATGGATCAGTTAGCACTAATTTTTCTGTAATATCGCATAGTTCTGGATTTATAAATTTAGAAACTAAAGATTTTTTAGCTACTGCACCTAATCCTAAGTCTGAAGTGTAAAATAAATTTCTTGATAGGAATTTTCCTATTTGATTTGGGAACTTAGGATATTTTTTCATATTCATTAACCCAGTTCTAAGCATGTCCATATTTCCTAAATCTTCTGCTACATAAAGGTTATAATCCTCATCATGATAGTAGACCTTAGGCACACTGTTTGGGCAAGCTTCATCCTGTTCTATCATAGCTTCAGCTTCAATTCTATTTCTCTCTACAGTTAATTTCCATCCCTCTCCAGCTACTCTTAAGTAAGGAAGAGCTTGTTTAATAATTACAGATTTTCCTGTATTACTATCCTTAACTCTAAAAACTAAGTTTAAATTCCCATCTCCAATTTCTTTTGCAGTTAAATCCGCATTTTCATCAAAGATTTCTAGATTTAACTCTTTAATATATTTTATTATTGATTCACAATCCATTGGCTTATATTCTGCCATATAGACACACCTCCATAAATAATTTATATTAATTTAAATTAAACTCATAATAATTCATATTTTAGTGAAATAAAAAAACCATCCAAAGATTACTGATCTTTGTATTGTATTTTATAAAGGAGGACATCTTATTTTAAGTAACCTTTGGATATTTTTGTTTGTATTTTGTAACTTTATTTTATAAGGTATATGGAAATAATAACATTGCAAACATTTACCTGTCAATATTTTTCATGTAATTTGTTATGTTTTGTTATTTTATTTCATTTTTAAACACTATTATTACAGCATTATGTGAATTAAATCTACTTAAAGCTATTGTTTAAAAAAATAATTTTGAACAAAATAATATATTACTTGGTTCAAAATTAACATTTTTTTATTTATATATATTTTATAGTAATTATGAAAACCTTATTTCTACCTATCTTTATATCACCTATATTTTTTACTTATCATTAATTATATATTTTATTATTTTCATATCATTAATACCATAAATACTGAACACTTTTTGGTTTAACATTTTGTAATAATACTCCGTTTCCTTCACATTTTTATTTTTTAAAGTTCGAACAACTTTATCTACTAATATTTCTATTTCCCCTTGAACATTTCTATTACAATTTTTTATTGGTATTTTATTTAATCTATATTTTTTTAGTTGTGGAGTAGATTCTTTATTTGTTACTAAATAATTTTTATAATACCAATTTATTAACTGGGAATTTAAGATACCTAATATATATTTATAACTAAAAGATTCTTTTAAATTAATTATTCCATATAAGGACTGCTCTATTATAATACCTTCTGCATCATAAGCTGCTATAATTTCATTTCCTGTTTTTCTAACTAATATTTTGCCTCTATATTTTAATTTTTTTAAATCTTTTGTTCCCCCTTTAATATTCTCATCTCTAAAATCATAATAAAAATAAGAATGACATATAAATTTTTTTATATTTTTACCTTTATATATTTTAATACAAGACTTGTCTACATTGTCTTTATAAATATATTTACAATCTCCTATAAATCCTGTAAAGGTATCGCTTATTTCTGATAAAAAACTAGAGTTTTCTAAAATTTTATTTTTTATTTTTTCATTACAACTATTATTATCATATGCGAATCCATACTCGTTACAAGAAAAAAGTTCATATTTATCTATTCTATATTCATCTTTTCCCTGTACTTTAATTTTTATTTTATTAAAACATTTTTTATTTTTTTTCAAAATAAATACCATTCCATCTGTTATAACTCCAGAGAAAGATATATTAAAGAATAAATTTTTAATCTCATATTCATTTAATATTTCATTTCTTAATTGTATGTATTGAGAATTTCTACTAAAATTTATTGGAACAACAAAGGCTAAATATCCCTCTTCCTTTGTTTTTTCTAAAGCTCTTTTAATAAAATATTCAAATAAATTAGGAGAATGTACACACTGTCCATAATTTTTAATATAATACTCTAAAGAATTTTCCCAGCAAGCTTTTTTATTCTTTCTAGACAAAGAAACCCATGGAGGATTACCTATAATATAATCAAATTTCCTTCTCCAAAATTTATATAGTTTAAAATATGCTTTAAAATTATAGACCTCTCTCTTTTTATAATTAATAGATTCTTCAATATCTTTATTTTTTATTTTATATATTTTAAATTTATATTTATTATTTAAATACTTAATAGTAGGCTTGAAATCTTTTTCCCACCTTATAAGACTATCACAATTAACAATATTTACTTTACCTACATAAGCCTGTACATCTTTTAAAAGTAAATTTATACTTATTATTTGAGTGGCATATATATCTATATCTGCAGCATATATGCAATTATTAATTATATGGTAATGTAAATTTTCCTTTTGCCAATAATATTCACCAGTTACATTAATAGTTACATCCCTTTTTTTAATAGTATAAATATTTTCCTTATATTTTTCCTGTAAACCTTTTATATTTTCCAGAAAAATCTTTTCCAACTTGTCATAGGCTTTAATAATAAAATATCCTGCTCCTGCAGATATATCTATTACTTTAACAAAGGGGTTTTCCAGTGGTGAAAATTCATAAAAAACATTCTCCAATATATAATCAATAATATGTTCTGGTGTATAAAATATCCCCATAGATTTTTTATATTCCTTGGCTATTATTTTTTCATATATTTCTCCTATTTTACCACTACTATGTATAAAATCAAATTTATTTATTTCATCTATAATTTTATTTAAAAATATATTATATCTATAAAATAAATTATCTTCATAATGCAGAAAATCTACATTATCTAAACTATAATAACTAGGATTTATATGCTCATATTTTATATTATCTTTAAATATAAATTCTAAAAATTTTTTATCAACATTATTAAATACCAAGTTTACAAGATTTATAGTATCTAAAGTTAATGCATAATATTTTATATTCTTTTTAGCTAGTTCACCTTTTATATTATTTTTTTCCATAAATATTTTTGAAATTATTATTTTATTAATAAGCACATATAGAGCTTTATTGCAAAATAAAGTTTTATCTTCATTATTTAAATATAACCTTTCTAAATCGTATAAGTCCTCAAATACCAATTGCAAATAATTACAATATTTGTTTATGCAAGATATGTCTTTTGTTTTATATGAATTATACCCTACCCCCATATTTCATCCCCCATATCACTTATACAAAGCTATTTTATTTAAATATTTATATTTTAAAAGTACTTGCTACTTTACTGAAATAAAAGCATTATCTTTTATATAATATCTCCATAAAAAATCTCTAGCCTCCTCAGCATAATCTATTCCTACTCTTTTAGCTTCAATAATTTCAAAATCATTATAATAACTATCCTCTACGTATAATCTAGAACTTTCACATAGATCCTCCCAGTTATTTTCTTTATCAATATTAAAAGCCATACAAAGCTTTGAAGGACCTGAAGTTAAATTCTTTTTCTGGTAATTATTTAGTTCTTGAAATTCTTTGTTAAATCTTAATTTTGATATAAGATCCATATTTTCTAATGGCTCTATTGCTCTTATGAGAACCCCTTCTGCTTCCCCTTCTATTTTACATATTATATTAAAACAAAAATACTTACCATATATAAAATATACATAAGCTATCCCTGGTTTTCCATAAAGAGGTTCTGTTCTTTTAGTTCTTTTTCCGCCATAGGCATGAGAAGCTTTATCTATAGCCCCAATATAAGCTTCTGTCTCTACTATTTTTCCCCTTAATCTAATACCGTCTATTTCTCTAACTAATACTTTTCCTAATAATTCTTTTGCTAATACTCTAGCATCCTTAGCATAAAAATCCCTTGTTAATCTCAATTTTATTCCTCCTAGGACTCAACATTTTAATCATATGTTTCTCAGTATATTTATATTTTAATCATATATTTTTATATTATCATGGTTATTAAATTTATACTAACTTTTTAAAAATTCTTTGTGTGAAAATAGATCTAATTTTAATATAACAAATATACAAAATGCAGCTAATAAACATATGAATGAGCTTCAGTAGTTCTACACCTATTCAAACTAAAATTAACTTAATCTATATACTAATATTTTTAATGATATAATAAAAAGCCCATTACTAGTTTAAGTAAAATTTTTTTGAAAAGTATATTTTACTTAAACTATTGTAAATGGACTTTTTGTTTTAATGTATATATTTACAGTTAAAAATTTTATAAGTAACATTATTTACTTTATTTTTTACAAATATAATTTACAGTTTATTTTTAAGATACAAAACCTTTTTCTTTTAATATTTCTACAGATTTATCGTAATTTTTATCATTTACTTTTATAACAGGACCTGTGCATCCCATGCCGCCTTCTGCATATATCTCTTCTTTCCAAAGGGTTTTTTGAGCATCTTCTATATCCATTACATCTATACCGCTAATAGAAGCTGTAGCTATTTCCTTTGTAGGCATTGGAACTTCTTCTTCATCTTCTGATTTTTTATTTTCTTTATTTTCTATAGAATTTAATATATCCTTTAATTTAGCTTTATTAGCCTTTTCAAACTCTTCTTTTATTAATTTATTTATATTACCTTTAATCAAATCTTTTGCATATTCTATAGCATTAGCTACTACTGGTACACCTGAAGCCCTAGATAAAATTAATATATTTCTTTCATAATCCTCTCCTATACCTGGTCCATAACCATATCCAAATCCCTCATAGCTTCCTCCAGTAGTATAAGAAGAAAATACTTTCATTAAAAGATTTCCTGTAAGGGTATCTGTTACCATAATATCTGGTGTCCCTGTTAAAAGGTCATTTCCTCTCATTACAGATCCACCGTCTGCTCTTAAAGAGTTGGCAAAATTTATTTTATAACCATTTTTATCTAATTCCTTTAATGCTTTCTCTACTTGTCTTGCTCCATCTAAATTTAACATACCCACTGTAGGTTCTTTTATACCCACAGCTTTAGCTACTATTATTCCATATATTGCATTTTTAACCATAGCTTCTGTTCTATTCATAGAAGCTGTCCCTGTAGTCGTAGCCAAAAACATTTCCTTACCATCAGCTGGAGTGACAACCTTACCTACAGTTGACACTCCTATAGGGAAGTTATAATGCATAGTAACTGCTGCATCTATATACTTTGTATCTAATAATTCTTCCATTTTATTATACATTTCTTCTTCTTCATTGACTTCTACTATTTCTAATTTTGTATCTACCCTAGGTCCTATTAAAACTACTTTCATATCCTTATGTTTTTGGGCAGCAACTTCAGCACCTTTAACTAAATTTTCAACTCCATGTTCACTGCCTAAAGTAGTAATTCCTACTACTACCTTCTTATTAAAATCCCCTTTTTCTATGGAGTCTGCAATATCTAAAAGAGTTTTGCCTATTATTTTATTAACTTCTTTATTCTCCATACTATACATCACCTCTTATTCTTCTATTAGCTGTGATGCTAATTTTTTTATGGATTCTGCAATTATCTTTCTTACTTGATCTTCTGAAATTCCTTTTTCCTCTTCTTGATATCCTGTATTTCTTTCTATAATTATAGATACTCCATCAAATAAATTTGTCATACGTCCTAGGAATAAACTACCTTTTCCTACTACCATAACCCTATTTAATTTACCCTCTGTTAGATCATTTCTAGCAAAACCTATATAAGGAACACCAGATGGAATATGTCCTTGTGTTGGTGCCCAACCTGACATACCATGATTTTGTATAAAATCTTTTAATTCTTTCTTTTCTATATGTTTTTTCTTAACACCTAAAGCTCCTATCATTTTATAGTTTGCCTGTGGTACATCCCCTGCCCCTGCTGGTTTTGTTATATCTGGATTTTGCATTTCTACAGAATATTTATCTACATCAGTTATTTTCAATCCTGCCTTATCTAATGCATCTGTAACCAAAGAACTAATTACCGCCTGTGGAGAAGATCCTGTTCCTACAGTATGTTTTCCTACTAAGTCTGTTCTAAGTATTGGGTTTATTCCATCATTTTTACTTACTAAAACAGCAAATCCACCTAAACAGTCTTCTAATATAGGCATTCCTTTTTTTACATGGTCTTTTCCGTTCATACCTAATTTGGCACTTGCTCCTCCACCGGCTATAACTACATTATCATATACTCCTGATTGAACTAAAGCTGAAGCAGCTATTAAAGAATGGCTCGGGCCTGCACAAAATCCTCTCATATCCGCTCCTGTAGAATTAGTAAAGCCTGCTACTTCTGCAAGAGATTTCGCAAAGTTTCCTCCACCTCTTTGATTCATATCTCCACAAGCCTCTTCAGAACATTCTATAACATAATCTATAGAATCTGGATCTATGTTATTTTTTGCTATAAGATTTAATAATGATAAAACACCAGAAGCTTTTACTACCAAATTTTCTAACATAGTATGAGCACTTAAGTTTACATCTACATCATGAGCTTTTTTCACACAACCTACTAATGTACCTTCATTATATAAGCCTTCTGCCCCTTCTTCATCTACAGCTTTTTTGATTTCTTCTATAGCCACTCCCTCTTTTATTTTAGAAATCATATCTTCATTTATAAGTGGATGTTTTTCTAACTTATTTTTTACATCCTCTACAAAGGATTTTTCTAATAAAACTAAATCGAATACATCACATATTTCCATAAGTCCTATAAATTCATCTTGAGGCATCATTTCGCCTAGTTTGCCAAATCTACTACTCTCTTCTATTTTTTTATCCCACCAAGGCATTTCCATTTCACCTAACTGATCTGGTGTCATATTTCCTATATAAGTTTGGTTAGGTGCGTAATTTAAAACATCTTCAAAATTTCTTAAATGCTTAGGAAGTTCCTTAAGATATTCAGAATCTGGATTAACTACTTTTTCTGTAGTTTGAGTAGTTCCATTATGAAGTACCATATCTGGAGTATGAACCAAAATATATGATGCTCCTTTTATTACTGGATAATTCATAGTTGTTCCCCCCTAATATTTAGGAGGCTGAATTATAAACATATACAGCCTCCTTAATTTTATAATTCTTTATTTACCCACTTTACATGTTTTAATCAAGAAATTTACAAAATTCTTCTCTTATATCTGTCATTTCCTCTATGATTTCATCTACTTCTAAAACCATTTCCATCATACCTATTTCTTCATCATAAACTTCTTCCTTTACTTCTTCTTTGAATTCTGGTTCTACCGCATGATAAACTCTTAGTCCTAACTGGACATTGGACAATGGACCTGCAAAAGTTGGATCTCCATTAGTAACTGTCTCAGCAGCAAGACCTGCTGCTTCTCCCTCTGCTGCGCCTAAAATTACTAATATATTTTCAGCACCATGTTTTTCTGTTAATGTTTTTACTCTTTTTTGATTTTCCAAATCCATCGCTCCAGCGGCAGTTCAAACAAAGCATTCTGTTGATGAAAAAACTACTTCAGCTCCTGTACCTTCTATGCATTTTTCTATAGCTGGGCCTGGTATTCCATCCCTATCTCCAATTATTATTACTTTTTTCCCTTCAAATAAGCTCATTAAAATTCCTCCCTTAATTTATTTGTATTTTAAATTCCTTGATCTTTATATACACACTTTAAATGGTTAAATAAATTTAAATTTTTATATTACATGTTTTGTTATCATAGCTTCTATATTTGCTTTTGTAGCATCCTCTTTAACTACCTCTTCTAGCTTTTCTCCATCTTTATATAAAATTATAGTTGGAAGTCCTAAAACTTTTTGAGATATAGCAAGTCTTCTAGCTTTACTAGTATTTAATTTACAAAATTTAATCTTATCTTCATATTTGTGGGATAATTCTTCTACATCAGGCATTAAAGCCTCACATGGCACACAACCGTCTCCAAAATAATCCACTAATACATAACCTTCTGCTTTTAACACTTCTTCTTCAAAAGTCTTTTTGTCTAATACTAACATTTTATAACCGCCTTTCAGATAAATTTATATATATTTAAAAAGTATCTTCAACATATTTATAAGATTCTACTGCTGCTATAGCACCATCTGCTGCTGCGGTAACTACCTGTCTTAAGGATTTTTCTCTTATATCGCCAGCAGCAAATACTCCTTCTATATTGGTTTCCATTTTATCGTTAGTTTTTATATATCCTACTTCATTCATAGTGATAATATCTTTAAATAAATTGTTTATAGGTAAATATCCTACAAAAACAAATATTCCAAAAGTTCCATCATCCTCATCTGCAAAGTATTCAGTTATTTCTCCTGTTTTTTTATTTTTAAATACTGCAGATTCTACTATTCCATCACCTTTTATTTCTTCTACTACAGAATCCCACATAATTTCTATTTTAGGATTTTTAAACACTTTTTCTTGTATTGATTTAGCACCTCTTAGGGCATCTCTTCTATGAACTACTGTTACTTTTCTTGCAAACTTTGTAAGGTATAGGGCTTCTTCTAAAGCTGAATCTCCCCCTCCTATTACAAACACTTCTAAATCGGTAAAAAAGTCAGCATCACAAGTAGCACAATAAGATACTCCCTTTCCTATTAGTTCATTTTCACCTTTGCAACCTATATGCCTAGGAGCAGCACCGGTGGCTACAATTACAGATTTTGCCTTATACTCTTCCTTTTCTCCCTTTATAATTTTTATTTTTCCAGTAAAATCTACTTCTTTAACAGTATCTTTTTTTCTTTCTGCCCCAAATTCTTCTACCTGTTCTTCCATTCTTTCTACTAGAGTTTTTCCTGTAGCATTTCTTATAGAACCTGGATAGTTAGCTACTTCATCTGTTATTACTATTTGTCCACCTGCTTTGTTTCTCTCTAATATTAAAGTTTTTAATCTAGCTCTTGCAGCATATAAACCTGCTGATAATCCTGCTGGACCTGAACCTATAATTATAAGATCATAAACATTGTCCATATCTTATCCCCCCGCAATTTAATACTAAAGTCTTATATTTATTTTTATTAATACAATCATTTAACTAAAATTAGTATTTCAATTTTCTAAAACTATATAAATTTATTTATTGTTTAAATTATTTCTTCAATTAAAGTAAACCTTCTAGAAATTTCTATTCAAAAACTGTTTGTTCATCTATGTCTGTTTCTAAAGCTTTTAATGCTTTTTCTGTAAGATCATATCTTAATTCAAATTCTCTTTCTTTATCTAAGGCTGGATTTCCAAGTGGATGAGGTATTGCTATAGTTGGAACTATTCTATTAGCACCAACCGTAAGAGAAATTGGAACTACTGTACACATATGAACAACTGGAAGTCCTCCACGTTCTATTTCTTTTACTAGTGTTGCACCGCAACGAGTACAAGTTCCTCATGTGGAAGTTAGTATAACTGCATCAACACCATCTTCTTTTAATTGATTTACTATTTCATTTCCAAATTTCATAGAAGATGCTACTGCTGTACCATTTCCAACAGTACTATAGAAATATCTATGAAGTTCTCCTATTTTCCCTTCCTTCTCCATTTTTCTTAATACATCTACAGGTATAACTCTGTCTGAATCTTCATTTGCATAGTTAGGATCATATCCTCCATGTGCAGTTTCATGAGTTTCTGAATTTAAATCCATAAGTCCTTCTATATCATATTTACCATATTTTGATGCACTAGAGGATTCTATATGATCTGGATTTCCCTTTGGTACTATTCCACCAGAAGTTACAATAGCAATTTTACATTTTGATATATCCTCTACAGCTTTATTAGGTTCTACCCTATCAAAAACCGGCATTTTAAATTCTGTAACAAATTCTTCATTTTTCAATTTTTTCACAAGAAGATTTACTGCTCTTTTAGATCCTCTTTCATCACTAAAGTAATTTTTTCTTATACCTCTCTCTATATATCCTTCTTCTTCAGGGAGTCCTATCTCTTCCCCTTTTCCCATCTTTAATGCGAGTTTTGCCATAACAGGTAATGCTTTTCTCATACCTACTGCACTTTTTTTGGTTTTAAGAATATATAAAGATTTTTTATATAAATCTACTCCTGGATTTTCTTCATACATAGCTGTTAAAACCTTTATATTTAATTTCTCCTCTACTTCCTTTGCAATAGTTCCACAAGCCACTCCATACCTTCCAGCATTAAAAGCAGGGCCTGCTATAAACAAATCTGCATCATATTTTTTAACCATTTCTAAAATAGTGTTTTTAGCTTCATCTATATTTTCATTAAAATATGAATCTCCACAAATAACTGTAGCAACTATCTCAGCTTCACCTTTAAATAAAGAATTAAGTTGTGTTCCTGGACCTACAGGTTCCTCTCTTACTTCTGGTTTATAATCTGCTTTGTCTTCTCCTCCAATACCTGCATAAAACTGATTTATATAATGAACTACTTTAATCATTTATTTTCCCCCCTTGATTATATAACTACATTCTAATAGCCTTTAGCACTTAAATAGTTAAAACCAACTTCACTGGTAGCTCCTGTAATAACTTGAATCTCTGCCTCTATAGAACCATCTTCTTTTAAAGAACCGACATGTCCGCCTGCAATTACATTTGCTACCTCATCATGGCCAATAATCTTTTCCATTGGTGGTAGTGTTACAACCTCATTAGCATTTCCTCCTGTAACTACTGCATCTCCCTTTGGTGTAGAATCTGCTAAGGATTGTGAAGCTCCATTTTGTCCTGCATACTCATCTGTTATTAATACTGTTTTTATACCTTTTTCACTTATCTTATTACAATTCATAACGAGGTCTGCATCTGGATTTCCAAAACCTTCTTCTGAAATTATTACTGCATCTGCGCCCAAAAATTCTACTAATTTTGCAGTATAACTTGAAGATCTAACCTTGTCTGCTAAATAAACGTTTTCATTAGTTATAACACAACCTAAAAAATTATACTCCACACCATGTTTTTCATATAAATCTTCAATAATTGGGTGATTCATGTGTACATAACTTGGATTTTTATCACAAGCTGAAACACAGTTTCCACTAACTATGGCACCATCAAATACTTCTGTTGGATATATAAATGTCGGTATTATTTTTTTAGCATCTACTCCATATACATAGGTATCATGTAAAAGCCCTTGACTTTGAAGCATATATACATATACTACCTTTGGAAGATCTGGGTATTTATTCACTTGTTCTAATAAAGGTAATGTTTCATAAACTTTAGTTTCATCCGGTGTAATATCTTTTGCAAAACTTCCTAAATAAGTAGCAGCCTTAAATCCTAAAGTTCTTACAATTTCCTCATGCTCATATTGATTTACACCTTCTTTAGGTTCACATACTACTACTAAATTATTAGTTTTTGAAAAAGGTGTATATTTAGCTCCCTCTCCACTCATGTCAATGATACCTTCTTGGAATCCCACTATTTTACCTGTGGTTACTACTGCTGCTCCTTTTAATACATTAGTTTTGCCTGAACCAACAGTATCAACTTTACTTATAAAGCCTGGGAAAATACCACCATTTCCTTCTACTTTAACTCTTGGCTCTATTACATCTTTTACTGGAATAATTCTAGTTTTATCCCCTGGCTTGGCTATTTCTAAATCAATATTTTTAATTCTCTCATCAGTACCAATTACTTCTAGAACTTCTTCTTTAGAAATATACAAGACTCCATCTTTAACTTTTGTTTCATTGGAAAACTGCATATCAGTTATAAATATTTTCCCAATCTCTAAACGCATAATATCAACCCCCAAATTAAATTTTTAATGCTTTATCTTTATTGTACTGCTAAATGATTCTAGCAATTTTTATATAAATCTTATATAAAATTAATGTAGTGCATTATATATAAGATCATAATCAATCAATCTAAAATCCTTTAAAATATTATCATTCCATGCAGGAATACCACAGGATTTTTGAAATTTTTCTAAAGAATGTATGGACTCTTCTATATAATTTAAAGATTCCATATTCACCTGATTTTTATAATATTTTGAAATAGCTACAGTTCTATAGGGTGTTTCATTAGGCTTTACACTACTCATTAATGGATGAGTTAAAAGTTCATGCCCTTTGTGTATATAATCTCTTACTGTTTTAAAAACTTCATTTACATCACCTAGTATAAATTGTACCTGACATTTTTCGTTAAATTTTTCACCAACCAACTTGTTATTAGTTACCATAATAACCTTATTATTCATTCAACCCACCACCCTGTCCATTATTTTTTATAAATTCTATAATAAATTATAGAATTTTTATTTACACAAAAAAACAGAGATAAAAGTCCATAACTTTTATCTCTGTATTTTAACCTGAGAGTTTTGCTCCTTCGGTGCGTAATGCTTTCCAGAGTTTTGTCAATTTTCGGTCCATTTGCCTGAGATATTCATGTTATTTATGGTAATAACACTTAGTTCCTTCGGCTATCCTATAAGGATACTATGCAGAATAAATATTTATTTTAAAAACTACATAGCTAAGTCTAAAACTTAATCTCCCGAAAATATCATCCAAACTTTATTAAATATTTAACTATATTATACCTTATTTCAATATTATTTTACATAGTTTTCAGAAAATAATGAATTTTGTTTCCAAATAGTACCTATAAATATTCCTTATAGGTTTTTCATAAATACATAAAAATTTTCTATTATTGCATCATTTTTATGAAATTTTATTAAATTTATTGATAATAAATTTTTCTATAATAAAAGCTATGAGATCTTATAGATATTTATGCTTTTTATTACTATCTTTATTATTTTGTTTTTTATTCTTATTAAAAACTCTAATAATTAGTTATCTTTTATAATAATTTTATTTGTTTTAAATGGTTAATCTATTAATAACACTATATTTATTTTTATAATAATAATTTTTTATTAATAATTTTTATTAATTATATTGTTAAATAAGAAAAAAGTAGTATAATTGAGGTATACCCTATTAGGGTAATAAGGGGTGATTTTATATGAATAAAAAAAATAAAAATTTAGATTTAATGATTATAGGTGCAGGTCCTGCAGGATTATCTGCTGCTATATACGCTGCTAGAGCTAAACTTAACATGATTTTAATTGAAAATGGAATAATTGGTGGTCAAGTTAGAAGTAGCTATACTATTGAAAACTATCCTGGATTTAAAAAAATTGAAGGTGGCCGTCTTGCAGACTTAATGCAAGAACAAGCTACAGATCTTGGTGCTACTATAGATGAATTTGATATGGTAGAAAAAATTCAATTAAATAATAACGAAAAAATAGTTGAAACTTCAGAATATATATACAAACCAACGGTCTTAATTATATCTACTGGTGCTACAGCTAGAAAACTCCCTATCCCTAGTGAGAGTAAGTTTTCTGGGAAAGGTATACACTACTGTGCTATTTGCGATGGTGCTATGTACGAAGGCAAAACTGTTGGAGTAATTGGTGGTGGAAATGCCGCCTTAGAAGAAGCTTTGTTTTTAACTAAATTCGCTTCAAAAGTATATATGATCAGAAGATATGATTATTTTAAAGGTGAAAAAGCCACACTAGAAGAAGTTGAAAACAATTCTAAAATAGAAATATTATACAACTGGGATTTAGTAGATGTTTATGGTTCAAATTTTGTAGATAAAGCTTTAATTAAAAATGTTAAAACAAAGGAAGAAAAAGAATTAAAATTAGATGGGATTTTTGGATTTATAGGTTCAGAACCTAAAACAGAATTATTTAAAGAATATATATCTTTAACTCCTAAAGGATATATTAAAACTAATGAAAACATGGAAACCAATATAAAAGGTGTTTATGCCGCTGGAGATGTTAGAGAAAAACAATTTCGCCAAATAACTACTGCTGTAGCTGATGGAACTATTGCTGCATTAGCTGCTGAAAAATATATTATGGAAAAAACAAGAGAAAAATAATATTTATATATTACAAAAGAAAAGATTAGAGGTGTCTATATGTTTAAAAATCTATACGTAGAAAACAATTTATATAAAAATTTTATAGGAGGACAATGGGTAAATAGTAAAACAAATAACTTTATAGAAATAAACTCTCCTATAGATGGTTCTTTGGTAGGTAAAGTTCCTTCCATGAGTAAAGAGGAAGTGGACTTAGCTATAAAAAATGCTAAAGAAGCTCAATCCTATTGGAACGAAATACCTATAAACGAAAAAGCAACTATCCTATTAAAAGCTGCTAATATATTGGATGAAAAAGCTGAAGAAATCGCTAATATAATGACTAAAGAAATTGCTAAGGATAAAAAAAGTTCTATTTCAGAAGTCCGCAGAACTGCTGATTATATAAGATTTTCTGCAGATACCGCAAAAAATATGGTAGGAGAAACCTTACCTGGAGATTCCTTCCCTGGAAATTCCAAAGGGAAAATATCTATAGTCAATAGAGTACCCTTAGGTGTAGTTTTAGCTATTTCTCCCTTTAACTATCCAGTTAACTTATCTGGCTCTAAAATAGCTCCAGCTTTAATGGCTGGAAATAGTGTAGTTTTAAAACCTGCTACCCAGGGTAGCATAAGTGCTCTTCATTTGATAAAAGTTTTTGAAGAGGCTGGTCTGCCTTCTGGAGTTTTAAATACAATTACAGGTAAAGGTAGTGAAATAGGTGATTATATAGTTTCTCATCCTATGATTGATTTTATAAATTTTACTGGAAGCACAGAGGTAGGAAAAAGAATATCTAATATTTCTGTTATGAAACCTATGCTAATGGAATTAGGAGGAAAAGACGCTGCTATAGTTTTAGAAGATGCGGATCTAGATTTAGCAGCTAAAAATATAGTATCTGGCGCCTACTCTTATTCTGGCCAAAGATGTACTGCTGTTAAGAGAATATTAGTTCTAGACAAAATAGCAGATACACTAGTAAAAAAAGTGAAAGAAAAAGTAGAATCTTTAAAAGTAGGAAATCCTTTAAGAGAGCAGGTGGATATTGTTCCATTAATAGATGATAAAGCTGCAGATTATGTTGAAGCTTTGATGAAAGAAGCTAGAGATAAAGGAGCTACATTATTAGCAGGTGGAAAAAGAGAAGGTAATTTAATTTATCCTACTTTGTTTGACAATGTTACATTGGACATGAGATTGGCTTGGGAGGAACCCTTTGCCCCAATACTCCCAATAATAAGAGTTAAGAATATAGATGAAGCTATAAAAATAGCTAATGAATCTGAATATGGTCTTCAAGCATCTATATTCACAAAAGAAATAAATAAAGCTTTTTATGTAGCAGAAAAATTAGAAGTAGGTACAGTTCAAATTAATAATAAACCAGAAAGAGGACCAGATCATTTCCCATTCTCAGGTATTAAAGCCTCCGGTCTTGGTACTCAAGGTATAAAATATTCCATAGAAGCTATGTCTAGACCTAAAGCTATAGTTTTGAATATAAATTCATAAAATAAGGAAGTTGCATCGCAACTTCCTTATTTTATAAATTTATAGCTTCATCTATAGCTGGTTTATTGAATCCTATTATAATTGATCCATCTATATCTAATACAGGTACACCCTTTTGGTTTGATTTTTGAACCATTTCATCTCTTGCTTTCTCATCTTTTTCAATATTTAGTTCCTGAAATACTATTCCTTTTGTTTTTAAATATGTCTTTGCTTTTGTGCACCATGGACAACTTTCTGTTGTATATACTTTAATCATATAATCACATCCTATTCAATAATAATTATTATATAATTTTAATTATTCTTCTTTATATCTATATTTTATCATAATATTTTTCTTCTGTACATAGGTTTAGTTATATATATAATTTTATTCACATTTATTTATATATTAAATTCAACTCAACTTATATTATGAATTAATTCTTTTATATAAATTATAATAATAAGATCACTTACTCCTATTAATAGAATAAAGTGACCTTATTATTATGACTTTCAATATTTGATTAATTATTAATTTATATAGTTATTTACTTTTGTTTTATATTAATAGCTCCCACTCCAGCTTCAATATTAACCTCTATGCTATTTTTACTTTTTCCATATTGAGAATTTTTATAGATATTTTCGCCTTCTACTATAAATCCATTAGCGTTAACTGCTCCTACTCCTTTTTCGGCTTTTATCTTAACTCCTATGGATTTAGGTAAATATACAGTGGCTTCTCCAACGCCTCCTTCTATATTTACTTTAACATTGTTTTTATAATTTCCTGATATATCCAAATCTACTTTTCCTACTCCCATCCCCACATTTAATTCTTTTAAATTTATCTTACTCAAATCTGCCTTAAATTCTCCTGTCCCTAGACTTAATTTTATCTCTGTAGGTATTTTCTCATTTAAGTTTATATTCCATTCATTACGTTTATTATTTAAAGATACATTTCCACTTTTTAATCCAGGCTGAGAAATTTCAAGTTCTCCGTCTTTATCTTTAACTTCATACTTTATTTCCGGTTTCCACTCATTTTCACTGTATATAAATTTACCCTTCATAAGCTTTTCTTCATTACCACTTATATTTAATTTTCCTACTCCAAAATTTAAATTAAGTTTTGTTTTTTCTGCTCCATTAGGTTCTACAATTTTTATTTCTTCCTTTGGTTTTTCATTTGTATCACTTACAGTGGCTTTTTCACTTTTATTTGTACATGCTGTAGCAAAAACTAGAATTACTAATGTAAATATTGAAAAAAGCTTTTTAATATTCATTTTACTCCCCCATTAAAATTCATTATTTTTATTTCCTATATAACAAATTTTATCATTATAGTCATAATATATTAATAGATTTTTACTGTATTTAAGGAACTATTAAGAATTAATTATATATTCTATTAATAATTAAGTATCCTAAATAGATTTTTTTTGAACCACATTACTTTGTTATATAATTTATATATAAATAAAAAACATTTCATAAAAATATTTTTATGAAATGTTTAACTATATTTATGTAAATAAAAATTATATTTATAATTAAAATATATCTCAATTCTATTTTTTTATATTAATTAAATCTATTCTAAAATTATAATCTAAGGATTATTTAAATACTTTAATAGATACCCAAAATACCCAATGTTATAAAACCTTAAATTTAGATAATTGTATTACCTTTTCTTCATCCTCAAAGTTTTCTAAATTTTTTTCTAATTCTTCACTAGCATAATCAAATAATATTTCTTTTGTTTTTTCCTTTGCTTCCTTTTCTGTTTCAACATAATTTGTCATACCAAAAAATGAACAATTATTATTTTTTAACCATTTTGTAAATTCCTTAAAAAATTTTTCTCTATCTTCACCCTGTGGTATATTTATAGCTCCATTTATAGCTATAGCATTTTCCCCAATACAGACTTTTTCGCTGCCTTGGGTTATCATTTTACACATAATCTAGCTCCCTTCAAATTTCCATATAATTTATGTGTTGAATTTTTATTATTTGCATCATTTTACAATAATATTGAATTATAGTAAAGTCTAATATACTCTATTTTTCCACTGTATTTTTATATTATTAAATTTGTAAGGTATACTAGTCTTTATTTTTAAAAATTATACGCTTTTCCATGCTTTTTCAAGGTTTTTCAAATTACATATATCAATAATATGTTTATATTCATAATATATAAATTAGAAGGATTTCCTTCTCTTGCAAAAATCCCTTGTATTTAATTTATACTAACCTTATTATCCTAACTCTCCTTTACTCCTTTAATTCAATGTAGGAGTTTTTAAAAATAAAAAAAGTAAAAAGAAACACAATTATAATTGTGTTTCTTTTTACTTTAAATACGTTATGAAGTTCTCTTTTGGTTTTAAAGGTAATATTAAAGCCTTTAAACAAGAGGGTCGCTTATAACTGTAGTTTTTGGGTTTTTTGGGGTAATATTATAAAGTTCCTCTAGGTAAATCTTTATTTACCAACAAAACTAGTATATATTATATTTTTTTATAAATCAAATAAAAAAAACTTATAAAGAAACCCTCATTTGAAAAGTTTTATTAATAATATCATTTTTAAAATTTTAAAATTGTCATAATATATTGAATATGAATTTTATAAATAAAAACTTTCAAAATTTTTATTATAAAAAATCAATCTATATATTATATAATTTTTTTCATAATAAATTTAAATTTATGAAGTTTTTCTTTCACGGGCATCTGTATTTATTTTCCATGCTTTTATAAAAATATGGATTTTTTCATACTTATTTATAATTATTTCCATTAAACGCAACCATATTATAAAAATTAAGTTATTCTTAAAGTAACATTTTGAATATCACTGCAATTTTTAATGCAAATAAATTATATAAATATATATTCTATTTATATATATATTTTATAATTTTATAAAAAATTTTCCACTATTTTAGTTGTAATAAAGCTTTCCTTTAAGTAAAGCAACTTTTGATTTTTTAAGTTCATTTTTCAGAATACACTTTAAATTGATATTAAGTTTATTTTCTGATACAATTTTAAATGTATTTATATAAAGTAAATAATTTAATAAATATAAAGTATATTTGGAAAGGTGGAAATTATATGAATTTTTTAGAAAATTTTATATCGGTATTAAATAATTATCTATGGTCTTATATACTGATAGCATTGTTAATAACTTTAGGTTTATTCTTCTCTTTTAAATCTAAATTTGTTCAAATTAGATATTTTAAAGAAATGTTTCGATTATTAGGAGAAGGTGCAAGTAAATCTGGTAGAGAGAAACATAAAGGTAAAAAAGGTGTTTCTTCTTTTCAAGCCTTCTGTATAAGTACAGCTTCAAGAGTTGGTACTGGTAACTTAGCTGGGGTGGCTATTGCTATTGCTTCCGGAGGTCCTGGTGCTGTGTTTTGGATGTGGCTTATAGCTTTAATCGGTGGTGCTTCAAGTTTTGTTGAAAGCACTTTAGCACAAATATATAAAGTAGAAGACGAACATGGTTTTAGAGGCGGTCCTGCTTATTATATGGAAAAAGCTTTAAATAAGAAATGGATGGGCATAATATTCTCTATATTAATAACTATAAGTTATGGTCTTGTATTTAACTCTGTTCAAGCTAATACTATTTCTTTAGCTTTTGAACAAGCCTTTGGTGTAAACACTTTAATTATAGGATTAATCCTAGCAGTCCTTACCTCTCTTATTATATTTGGTGGTGTTAAAAGAATTGCTAGAGCTAGTGAAATTATTGTTCCTATAATGGCAATAACCTATGTAATAGTAGCTTTATTTGTTATTTTAAAAAATATAGGTAGTATTCCTAGTATATTTTCTCTTATTATAGAAAATGCTTTTGGTATAAAACAGGTTGTTGGTGGTGGATTAGGAGCTGCTGTACTTATGGGCATTAAAAGAGGATTATTTTCTAACGAAGCTGGAATGGGAAGTGCACCAAATGCTGCTGCAACAGCTAATGTTACTCATCCTGCTAAACAAGGACTTATTCAAACTTTAGGTGTATTTACAGATACTATATTAATATGTAGTGCAACTTCTTTCATAGTTTTAATTTCTGGTAGCTATTTAAAAAGTGACTTAACAGGAATTCAACTTACACAAACTGCATTAAGTTCGCAAGTAGGTTCTTGGGGAAATACCTTTATAGCCATATGTATATTCCTTTTTGCTTTTAGTTCTGTAATAGGTAACTACTACTATGGAGAAACAAACATCGAATTTTTAAAAGGAAGTAAAACTAGTCTTTTTTTATACAGAATATGTGTAATAGGTATGGTTATTTTTGGATCTATTGCTAAAATTCAAATAGTTTGGGATATGGCTGATCTATTCATGGGCTTTATGGCTATAATAAACTTAATCGCTATAACTATGTTATCTAAAATAGCTTTTGCAGCTCTAAAAGATTATGATAGACAAAAGAAACAAGGTATAGAACCTGTTTTTTATGCAGATAGTATTGAAGGTTTAAATAATATAGAATGCTGGCCAACTCGTGAAGAGTCAGAAAAATTAGCATAATATTAGTACTATTTATCAAATTGATCATAATAATAGGATGTCTTAAAATAGATTTAATTTTGAGACAGAAAAGATAAGAAAATACATGTAATAAACATATGAATAAGCTTTAATAGTTCTAAATCTGGTGAAATTAAAATTTGACCTAATTTCTTAAAGGCACCATCTTTAGTCTTCATAAGGAGATTAAGTATGGTGCCTTTCCGTGGTGGAAAATTTTTAATATAGTTAGATTTAGAATTTTTTTATATTATCACATTCGTTAGATACTATTGAATAATATTATGAGAATATAGAGTCACACTACCGCAACTCCATTTTTAAAAAGGAAAATGACGGCTTTAATTGTGTTTCAAAACCGTCATTTGGCTATTGTCTTTGAAATTCTAATCCAGGAAAACTATCTGCCATCATTAAAACTTTTTATAATCGCAAGACAGTTTTAAAGGTGATATACCGTTTCTCCTTTATTTCTTTTTAGCTTCTCCACTAGATATAACACTACCCACAATGCTTAATCCTCCTAAAATAGCTGTCCATTTTTGTGAAGATAAAGCTCCAAATAAAATCAATCCTACACCCATTGTGCAGTTAACAACTGCACTGGCTTGTAAAGTGCGTTTACTTGGGTTAGGCAATTTAACGTTCACTCCAACTAAATCATTTAATTTTTTACAAGTTGCATTCATTTCTTCTATCATAATCTTTCCTCCTAAAAAATTGTAAATAATAATTGTATTCCGTGATTAGCAATTATCACTATCCCAATAGTGATACATATCCATGCGGCTGTATTTTTTTTCTTGTTTTTATTATTCAATACCAATCCAACTATAATCAAGCATATCCCGATTATTACTGAAATTATGGAAAGATTGAACATTACTTCTCTACTTGGAACTGGTACAAATGGCGGAATTTCAAATAAATCCATAAAAATATCCTCCTGCTATCAATATAAATCAGATGTTATTATTTTCTTTATGACAAGTACAGTAAAAATTAGTCCAATGACGCCAAACGTTATTGCCACTGCTGGAACAGAAATTAACCCCGCAGTGCTTCCCTGTGAATTAGATGTTATACATACAATTATCAGAGAAGAAACAATTGTAGCAATTGTTGATTTTCTTATCATCCCAATATATAAAGGAACAAGACCTAATAAAATGGCAGAAATAATGATTACTAACTGAATTAAAATATTATCCAATTGATAAGTTATAAAACTTATGTATCTGCTAAATATATAGATAGCCATATGCTGGAATACTTCTGAACTCAAATAGAATATCAACATAATGCCACAAACCAAAGTAATCTTTGCTGCTATCATTTTTTTACGATTGATTGGATAAGTATATAACAGCATAATTGTCTTGCTTTGATATTCCTCAACAATAATTGTTGCAATCAATACAGATTGCCAAACAATCAAAGTAGTCTTTATAAGCAGCTTAGCTATTGCTATTGTGCTTAACTGCAAAGGGGGTAATCCACTTGGTATAGATTGCATCGATGTAGTGGCAAATGTGGAGGATACAGAAACACTCAAAGCTAAAATGATAATGTTTGCTAATATGACTCCCAACAAATGTGGTTTTAGGGGAAATCGTTCCAACTCTAATTTTATTAAATGCTTCATAAAGCATTTCCTCCTTTTAGCAATTCTAAATAGTAAGATTCCAACTCTATTCCTTTATCCACTATTTCTGTCATAGAAATTTCTTTTAATATTATGCCTTTATCAATCACACCAATCCTATCTGCTATCTTAGCCATCTCACTCAAAATATGACTGGAAATAAGAATGGTCGTTCCATTCTCACGATTAATTTGCAAAAGCAGTTCTCTAATTTCTGTTATACCTTGTGGATCTAATCCGTTGATTGGTTCATCTAAAATCAATAACTCTGGATTTGTCAGAATAGCTCTAGCTAATGCGAGCCTTTGCTTCATCCCCAGCGAAAATTCTTTGACAGGCTTATCACCTTGATCCCCTATACCCGCTATATCCAACGTTTTTTCAATATTTTGAATGTATTGTGCTCCCATGTAGCCACAATGTAATTCAAGATTTTTATAGGCTGAAAAGTTATGATAAAAAACTGGAATCTCAATTAAACTACCCATTTTACTAAAAACAGCACAATTATTTTCTGTCAGTTCATTTCCCAAAATACAAATTGACCCCGAAGTAGGTTTTAAGATTCCGTATATAGTTTTCATCAAGGTGGTTTTTCCTGCACCATTTGCACCTAAAAAACCATATATCTCACCTTTTTTTACATTCATTGTAATGCCAGACAGGATAGCTTTTCCATCAATCTCTTTCGTTAAATCATGTATCTCAATTGCATATTCCTTTTTCATCTGTTCACGCTTTCACGCTGTTCACGTTTTAATACAGCTAAAATATTGTTGAAAGTTCCTACTAAAGCATATTTTGTACTTCCTAAATGTGGACTAGAAATCAAAGAAACCAGTTCCCACCCATCATTTCCTAGATTATTAAATTCGTTTTTCATAGAAGATGAAAAAATAGATATAGGTTGCCCTATTTCAAAGATTATGGTCTTGTATTCAAATATGTCCATTAATATTCCCCTCTTTACTCAAAAAGTCTATTCATGACGCTATCTAATAAAAAATCAAATATTTCAAGATGATTGTATGATAAATCGTCCTTCATGCTCACTGTATACAGCAATGCACCTATTACAGCATATGCTTTTTCTTTGTCAATTTTCAAATTAAGATTGGCATGTTCAATTGCATTATCAAAAAACGATAAATTATCAAATTTCAATTTTTCCACACTGTCTTTTGGCAGCTTGTTCAAAAAAGATAAGAAATCAGGATTGTTAAAATCATATAAAAATGGAGAATTATTATACTCCCGAAAAAGCCATTTTATAGATTTGATAAATCCTGCCTTGCTCCTATCATTACCAACAATGTCCTGCAACCCACTTTTTAGTCTATCTTGTACTCGTTCCAAAGTTTCACAAAATAAATCTTCCTTAGAAGAATATAATAAGTAGAACGCTCCTGTTGATATTCCAATCTTTCTTGTCAATTCTCCCACACTTGTTTTTTTGTATCCATGTACTGCCCAGCTACGTTCACATTCTACGCATAGCTTAGCTCTCAATTCGTCTTTTTCTGCATCTGAAAAACCTTTTGGCCCTTTAGCCATTATTACCCCCTCCTTATATCATGAATATATTTATTTTTTAATTCATAATATAAATATAATGATATCTTACTGTTTTGTCAAGACGAAATATATCCATTTATTTTATTTTTGCCACACATCGTAACTGTTGTTCCTAATACACAAAATACTCTCAGATAAACTGATACTGGTGCGACTGCCTGCCATACAAAATAGACGCTCATTTATGAACGTCTAAAGTATCTGAATATATTTTAAGTGCTAAAAAAAGGACACTATTTGCAAAAACAGTATCCCTTAACCTTTTTCATATTCAATTTTCAATTTATATCCTTTGGTACTACCCTAGAAACATTGATTTTATTTGATTTTTTTATGTTTTCTTCTGGTAACTTGCTATTGATATAATCTTTCATGTAATCACTGTTACCTTTTATTAAATCTATGTATTTTTAAGCTGTAGCTTGCTCAATTTCCTGTTCTTCAGAAGCAACTTTTAGTTCTGCAACGGTTCTTATTTTATAATTTTTAAATACTATTGATCCTAAGAATCCAGCAAAAGCTCCTGCCAAAGCACAGAATATAGCTGCTATTGTAACTCTTTTAGGATCATTAAATCCATACATAACCATAAGTCCTGCTATTGGAGTTGCTGTTCCTGTAGCATTATTTATTAATCCAAAGTGAGTTACTATGATACCTGCAAGTCCCCCACCTATAAAGTTTGTAACATACACAGGTATAGGATTTGCTGAAATTACATCTGCCTGAGTCAGAGGCTCTATTGCAACTGCTATAGTTGTGCTTCTATCTCCAAATTTTAATCTGTGAAATAACACAAAATTCATAAAAGAAGATCCCATTACAGAAAGAGCTCCTATAGCCATTGGCAATCCCTTAAGTCCTAACATAGCTGTTAACGCCATAGAACTTAATGGTGCTGTTGCAACTACTGTTATAACTCCACCTAGTATAAATCCCATTATAATTGGGCTTTCATTAGCTGCTACTGTTATTATACCGCCTATATTTAATAGTGTAGCATTTACAACTGGAGTAGCTCCGTTTCCTATTAATCTAGCTAAAGGTGCTACCAAGGCCACACAGACAATTAAATCTAATCCTTTAGGTACTTTCTTTTCTATTATAGGAACTATAAAAGAAAGTGCATAACCAGCTACAAAACCTGGTAATATACCTAATCCATAACATGAAGCTCCTATTAATACAGCATATACTGGTGAAACCCCTAAAGCTAATGGAACTAAAGTAGCTGCTGCTGCTCCGCCCATTCCACCTGCTGCTAGTCCGGTATCTTTTAATAATTTAATATGTAACATATCTCCGCCTACATAGCTTTGAAATGCCTCTACAAGAAAAGTAGCTACTGCTGCATCTGCTAAAGCTCCCATAGCTTTCATTCCTTTTGGCGCTTTTAAACTAAATAAAGAAAATGCGCTTAAACAAAGTAATAATAATAAAGTCCCTTTAAAAATTACCAATTTTTCTTCCTCCCCTTATAAAATATTGAAATTAAATTTAAAATTTTAAAAAATGCTAACGTTTTCCCTAAGGAATTCTCAATATAATTTAGCTAACAATTATTTATTATATCAAAACTTTTATAATTGTCTATATATTTTTTCAATTTTTTATTATTTTTTTCACAATTACGAATATATAATAATAAAATATACATCTATAATCTAGTGTATTGGTATATATTCTATGTTTTTCATAAAAAACAATTTCATAATTTTGTTTATTTCTATTATTTTCATATAAATGAATTTTTTAAGTCATCTTTTCGTAAAAAATGATTTTTTTAAATAACAAATTTAAATAATACTTTCCAAAACATTTAAGAAGTTATGTTTTTTATGCTATAATTAATGTAAATTATAAAACTACATTAGGAGGCTAAAATGCAGTTAGGTGAAAAGATTAAATATTACAGAAAGAAAAAAGATCTTACTATAAAAGAATTATCAGAATTAACAAACCTATCTATAGGTTTTATAAGCAATTTGGAAAGAGATTTAAATAGCCCTTCTGTAAGTAATTTACAGCAAATTTGCGAAGTACTGGGAATAAATTTGATGGAAATATTAAAATCTACAGAGGATAAAGAATATATTGTATGTAAGGATAGTCGTAACGAAATTTTTTCTACAGATGATAAAAAAATAAAATTTGAAATGTTAACTAATGGAAATAAGGACTTGAATGCCATAGCTATAACTATAGAAGGAAATACAGATTATAATGATACTTCCTGGGGGCACAATTATGATGAATTAGGTATTGTAGTAAAAGGTACTTTAGAAATCCAAATGAACTCTCAAACTTATACTCTTCATGAAGGAGATAGTATTTATTTAAATAAATTTACTCCTCATAGATATAAAAATCCTTGCGAAGAAATTAATGTAACCTATTGGTTTTCTGTAAAAGAATAACATGATACATATAATCTGTTTATTATAAATTAACTTTTAAATACAAAAAGTTAATTCCTTTGAGAAATTTTAATATAACTTTTACTAAAAAAGCACGAATTAATTAGTTAATTAATTCGTGCTTGTAATATTTATATATTAACTTGTCCAATTCTTGACTCAATCTCAATATCTCCCCTTCATATAAAATTGAATCCATTTCTATCAGATTATTCAATCTTTCTCTTGTTTGTTCTAAAACTTTACCCATCATTTTTACCATCCCTATACATTTTTTATAAAATACGTATCTTATTATACATTTTATTACCATAAAATTCAACTTAAATTATCAAAGTAATTATTAATTTTTATTATAGTAACTATTTTTTTTCTTTATATAGTATATATATTTATTTTTTTACATATATATTACTTTATCCCTACACTGAATCTTCAAGATACTCTAAAAATTTTTACATATATAATCTAAATCAATTATACTTACACATTTAAAATATATTGAATTATCTAATAAAATTTAAAAATGTTATTTTATGTTTCTTTACTTAATATAATTTATCTGCTACAATTATAAAGTAATATATTTTGTTATATTGTTATATTTTAACTGAAATAAATATTTTCATATAAGGAAGGATAAATATGAGTAAAAATCATAAATTTGATAAACACTTTAATAATTTAAACGAAGAAAATCAAGAAAAGTATATAGAAGAAATGCATGAAATGGCAGATAAAGCTGCTAAGAAAAATAATTTAATCTTTGGAGCAGTAGTTATACCTATTGTGATTGTTTGTATATTAGTTGTTAAACAGATGGTTTCTTTCTCCTTTAACTTGGCTAAAGATGATAACGGAGCTAAAAATAATAATACCGAAATAACTAAAGATGTAAAAAATAATAATAAAGGAACAGACAAGAAAGAGGAAAACAAAGAAATTGCTTTAAATGAAAAAATAGCTAAATATATACAAGATAAAAATAATAGACAAAAATCCTTTAAAGAAGCAGTCTCTATAAATAAAGGTAGTGAAAAAGGTGTTTCTGTAATATTTATATCCCAATTATACAGAAATAATGACTATGATATACCGAAAAATACTATAAGTACTAAAGGATTATTAGAAGATTTAAAGAAAAAGAATTGGACAAAAGAAACAGATTATACCAAATTACAAAAAGGTGATATTTGTTTTACTACTGTAGACAGTGCTGGTTCTCCATCCCATGCATATATTTTTATGGGTTGGGTAAAAGAAGGAAAAACAGATTATGCTTATGTCTGCGATGGACAAACTTCTGATTACGATGATACATTACACAAGAGAAATTTAAGTGTTTCTACAGCAAAAAAAGATAAAATAGCTTTCTTTATGAAAGCTCCTAATGAAAAATAATTATTAAAGCTAGTCTATTAAGACTAGCTTTTTAATATAATTTTTTATCTTATATTTATAATAAAAATGTTCTTCACCTAAATATACTTTATTTAGGTGAAGTTAAATTTAAAACTTAGGAAAATATAAAATTTAAAACTTAGGAGTCTATATATTATTTTATACACATTTTATATTACTATACCTATATTTTGTTAAAATCATAATTTTAATTTTTAGGTTTATTTGCATTTTTTTGACCACTTTGTTGTCTTAATTTAGCATCTTTATTTCCTTCCATTGGTTTATTAGGTTTACTATTATTATTCTTTTTCATAAGCTCTCCTCCAAAAATATTATTAAATATAATTTTAATCTCATCTATATTATTTATATATTACTAAAAAACATA